>JANPJJ010000087.1:0-2962 GCA_031425455.1 Sandaracinobacter sp.
TCGCCGTGGAACAGTGCCAGCGCGGCGCGCTGGCGAGGCGGCAGGCCAGCGGCGGCGGCCTGCACCCGCGCGGCAATGTCGGCGCTTTCGGCGGCATCGGCCGGGCCCGGCCCTGGGTCGCGGACGTCGGCCGCTACCTCCAGCGACGCCACCGGCTTCAGCCGCCGCCGCCCGTCCAGCGCGCAGTTCATCAGCATCCGCCGCCACCAGCCGCCGAAGCTGCCGCGCACGGGATCGAAACGCCTGCTCTCCCGCCACAGGCGGGTTAGCGCTTCCTGCACCACATCCTCGGCGGCGCCATGGTCCCCCATCACGCGGAGCGCCAGCGCCAGCGCCGGCCGAGCCACCAGCCGCGCCAGATCGGAAAAGGCCTGCGCATCGCCCTCGGCCGAGCGCAGCAGCAGGATGGCCTCGGGCTCCGCAACCGTCGCGCCGTCATTGGCGGCCCCGGAAGGGGCGAGTTCCGTCAGGGCATGCATGGCAGGGTCATCCTGCACCATACGTGCTGAACCAGCGATTTCCCCCGCCTTAGGGCTTAGCCCATCGCTTCCAGCCAGTCCCTCAGCGCCTGCACATATTCGGTCGGCCGGTCGTTCTCCACCCAGTGCCCCGCGCCCGGCACCATTCGAAAGCTCGAGTTCCGGATCCGCGCCGCAAACCCCCGCACCGTGTCCGGCCGGGCCTCGTCATGCTCCCCCGCGAGCAGCAGGGTCGGCACCGCGACCTTCTCCAGCAGCGGCTCGCCGTCATACCCCGCCAGCGTGCCCGTCACCACGAACTCGGAAGGGCCCCACATCCGGGTGTAAAGCTCCAGGTTGAACAGCGGGTCGCGCCGGCCGATGCAGGCCAGGTGCAACGGCGAGAGCCTTTCCCGGCTCAGGTGGCGCCGCGAATAGAGCCGATCGGCGTCTTGGAAGATATAGGAATCGAAATTGCTGGTGCGGATCGCTTCCCGGATCGCCGCCTGGGCCTCCTCCGGCATCGCCGCGATATGCACCCCGGCATCCGCCAGCCAGGCACGGGTGGACACCAGCGGGCTGATCAGGATCAGGCTCTTAAGCCCGGCGGGCGCGCGCGCCGCATATTCCAGCGCCAGCGTCCCGCCCCAGCTGCCGCCGGCCAGGTGGATTTCCGACAGTCCGAACGCCGCCCGCACGGCATCCACTTCCGAAGCAAAGCGCTCCACCGTCCAGTTCGCAGGATCGCCGGGCCGGTCGGAAAGCCCGCAGTCCAGCTGGTCGTACAGGATCACCCGGTGCCGGTCGGCCAGCGGCAGGCAGCCCACCATCCCGAAATGATTGCCCCCCGGGCCGCCGTGGATCATCACCAGCGGCACACCGCCGCTCTCCGGCCCATTGGACCGGACGTACAGCCGGCCGCCCCTGGTAACAGCCCGCCGTTCGACGTCCGGGAGCGGACAGGCCACCATTCGCGAGGGCCGGTGCGATGAGCGCGCCGTGGTCACTGCGTCCTGGGCCTGCCCGGGCGCCAGCGGCCAGAGGCTTCCCGCCGCCGCAAGACCCCCGATCAGGGCCCGGCGGGTCACGCGCAAAGGGTCACCGGCAGGCGTCAGTGTTCCCCTTTCACTTCCCAGCTCTGACCCCGGCGCAACAATGCATTGAAGTCGGCAACCTTGTCACCCACCAGTTTCACTTCCTGATCCTTCATCGCCGCGTCGAAGCTCTGCGCCGGGTCGCAGTAAAGCACGCCCTGCGCCACCGGGAACTCGGGGAAGGGCATCTCGATCAGCATCGCGGCGACGGCCTTGTTGGTCTCGTCGTGGACGATCACTTCACTGACGTCGCCATCCACCACCTGCACCACTTCCAGCCGCAGCGTCTCGCGGTTCAGGTGCAGGCCCAGCGTGCCGCCGGCGAACAGCATCGGCTTGCCATGCTCCACCCAGATCTGGGTCATCGAGCTCGACTTCTTGCTCGTGAAGGCCTCGAACACGCCGTCGTTGTAGACCACGCAATTCTGGTAGATCTCCACGAAGCTCGCGCCCTTGTGCAAATAGGCGCGCTTCAGCACCTCGGGCATCATCTTCTGCGCGGTGTCGATCGTGCGCGCGATGAACCGGGCGCCGGCCCCCAGCGCAAAGGCGCAGGGCGCAATCGGCCGCTCCAGCGATCCCGCGGGCGACGTGGGCGACCGGGTGCCGGCCCGCGACGTCGGCGAATATTGCCCCTTGGTCAGCCCGTAGATCTCGTTGTTGAACAGCAGCACCTGCACGTCCAGGTTGCGCCGCAGCAGGTGCATCATATGGTTGCCGCCGATGCTGAGGCCGTCGCCGTCCCCGGTGATGATCCACACGTCCAGCTCGGGATTGGCAAGCTTCACCCCGGTCGCCACCCCCGGCGCCCGGCCGTGGATGGTGTGGAACCCGTAGGTTTCCATATAATAGGGAAAGCGCGAGGAGCAGCCGATGCCCGACACGAACACCGTGTTCTCAGGCCGCGCCCCAAGCTCGGGCATGGTCCGCTGCACCGCCTTCAGGATCGCATAATCCCCGCACCCCGGGCACCACCGCACCTCCTGGTCCGAAGCCCAGTCCTCGGGCTTCGTGGCGGGCACAAGCTTTGTGAGTTCGTTCATTTGCCCAGCATCCCCAAAATCGCCGCCTCGATCTCCGCAATCCGAAACGGCTGCCCGGAAACCTTGTTCAGCGGTTTGGCGTCCACCAGGAACTGGTCGCGCAGCAGTGTCTTTAACTGCCCGGTGTTCATCTCCGGCACCAATATCTGCGCATAACCCGTCAGCAGCTCGCCCAGGTTCGCGGGCATGGGCCAGATATGGCGGATATGCACATGCGCGACATCGACGCCCTGCGCGCGCTGGCGTCGGACCGCCTGGCGGATCGGGCCATAGGTCGATCCCCAGCCCACCACCACCAGCGGCCCCGATGTCGGCCCCACTTCCACCGGCTGCGGCGGAATGCTGCGCGCAACGCCGTCGATCTTGG
>JANPJJ010000088.1:0-17304 GCA_031425455.1 Sandaracinobacter sp.
CAAACACGATGTCGGCAATGGCCAGCGGTTCCCCGCTGGCGGACAGGAGGGCCCAGCCTTCCGCAACGCGCCCTAGCGACGCGACTTCGCGCGGGTCGACAGGCCCAAGCCAGGCGGCACGCAGCGTATCCGGATCGACCACGAGGGCGTCGGCGACCCAGAGGCCTTCGTCGGCGGGAGAGAGAGTGTCCGTGTCGAACAGGCCGCTCTCACGCGTTCGACGCCCGCGATCCATATCCACTTTGCTGCGCAGCAATCGGAGCGCACCGGTTGCGATGATGGAACCGGGCGCGGTGCGGCGGATCAAATCCACGCTGCGTCGGAACGCCCAGGCGTGAAGCGACGCGGCGCTGGCGCTGCCGGCCGCCAGGCGAGGCGAGACAAGTGCGGCGGGATTGCCCGAGGCCATCGGGCCGAGCGCGAAATGCTGCGGCTCGGCGCCCAGCGCTCTGGCGGCTCGGGCAAGCGCGGCGCCGGCGATTCCGGCGCCGACGATCGCAATGCGCGGGATCGGCAGCGTCGCCGTCTGGTTGCCCGGCAGATATGCTTCCAGCCGCTCGCGCTTATGGCCGAATCCGGGCTCGCGCGAGACCGTGAAGCCGGCGGCTTCGAGGCCCTGGCGAACGGCGGCAGCGACACTCCATGTCGCAGCGCGGGCCCCGGGGGCGCAATGCGCCGCGACCGAGACGAGCAGGCCGGCGCTCCACATGTCGGGGTTCTTCGCCGGGGCGAATCCGTCCAGGAACCAGGCGTCGGCCTTGCCGTCCCAGCCGGCGACAGCTTCCAGGGCGTCGCCGATCACAAGGTCCAGCGTCGCGCCGAGGCCGGGCCACTCCAGCCGGTGCGAGCCGCGTGCGCCCCGGGGCCACTGCGAACGCATGTCGTCGGCAAGTCCGGCGAGGTCCGCAAAGGCCCGGTGGACGGCAGCGGCGTCTTCGACGCGAAGCGGATAGGCCTCCGCCGAGAACAGGTGCAGCGTGCTGCCGGGGGGCCGCGTTCGGGCCCAGAGCTGGAGGACCGCGAGCATGTTGAGGCCGGTGCCGAACCCCAGCTCGGCAATGGTGAAGCGCCGGCGGCCCTGCCAGCGATCCGGGAGGCCGCAGCCGGCGAGGAAGACCGCACGCGATTGCGCCAGCGCCCCGTCGCCCGAGGCATAAACGTCGTCGAACCGGGCCGAGCGCAGCTGACCGCTCGACCAGTCGGCGCGTGGGTCGGCGACTGGATCGGGGACGCGCATCGGCTCAGTCGGCGCGGCGGGCGGTCCTGATCAGGATCGGCTTTGCGATCATCTGGCCCTTCATGACCCCCGCACCCTCGGTCGCGGAAACGGGGGCGAGCAGAATCTTCTTCACCACGTCCATCCCCTGGGTGACCTTGCCGAACACCGCGAAGCCCTGATTGTCCCCTGATGCAGCCGGGTTGGCGTCGAGCGCAGTGAGGCCGCCGATGATGATGAAGAAATCGGCCTGCGCGCTGCCCGGTGCCCCCCGCGCCATCGAGATCGCGCCGTCGCTGTGGCTGAGGCCGGTTTTCGTGGTGGGCTCGTGGGCGATCGGGGGGAGCATCCGCTTCGCATCGGACTTGGCGCCGCCCTGGATCAGGCCGAGGTCGGGGCGGCCGGGGAAGGTCAGTGCGCGGTAGAAGGCGATGCCATCGAACTTCTTCTGGTCGACATATTTCAGGAAGTTGGCGGTGGTGACGGGCGCTCGCTCCTTCGCCAGCTCGATGAGGATCGGCCCTTCGGCGGTATCGAGCCGTACCTTGACGGTGGCGGGGGCAGCGACGGGACCGGCGGGTTGCGCCGGCTGCGCAAAGGCGGGGCCGGCGAGCAGCGCGGCGATCAGGAGCGTGCGAATCATGGGCCGAGCCTAGCATCGGGGGCGCCGACAGGCTATTCTGGAGACATGCTGCATATGCCCGAATTTGCTGTCTCCACGCCGCCGGCCGAAGCTGCGGCGGACTGGACGATTCCGCAACGCTGGGAGCGGTACACCCCGGCCGAACACGCCCTGTGGGACCGGCTGTTCCAGCGCCAGGCTCGGCTGCTGCCGGGCCGCGCCGTCCCGGAATTCCTGGCCGGGCTGGACGTACTCAAGATGGCAGACGGCGGCATCCCGCATTTCGAGGCCCTGTCGGAGCGGCTGATGAAGCTGACCGGCTGGCAGGTGGTCGCCGTGCCGGGGCTGGTGCCCGAGGATGTGTTCTTCGAGCATCTGGCCAACCGCCGCTTCGTCGCCGGCAATTTCCTGCGTCGGCCCGACCAGATCGACTATCTGGAAGAGCCCGACGTGTTCCACGACGTGTTCGGCCATGTGCCGCTGCTCGCGAACCCGGTGTTCGCCGATTATATGCAGGCCTATGGCGAGGGAGGCCTCAGATCGATCCGGTTCGGCGCGCTGCACAAGCTGGCGCGGCTCTACTGGTATACGGTCGAGTTCGGGCTGATCGACACCGCCGAGGGTCTTCGGATCTATGGCGCGGGCATTGTCTCCTCGAAGGGCGAAAGCCTGTTCGCGCTGGACGACCCGTCGCCGAACCGGCTGGGCTTCGACCTGGCCCGGGTGCTGCGGACGAAATACCGGATCGACGATTTCCAGCAGGCCTATTTCGTGATCCCTTCGTTCGAAGCGCTGCTGGCAGAGACGCTGGAGACCGATTTCGCGCCCCTCTATGCCGAGCTGGAAACGCTGCCCGACCTGGAGATCGCCACGGTGCTCCCGGCAGACCGGGTGTTCACGCTGGGAACGCAGGCCGAAGGCGGCAAGGATTAAGCGCGCAGCACTAACGTCGCACTGGTTTCAGGGGGTGCGCAGCTGGGGTGCGGGAGGACTGGGGGAGCCGTTCAACGGCAGGATCTGGCGGATTTTCCCTTGCACGGATCGCTGAGCGTCGGGACCGAGGCCCATTCGAGCCGAGGCAGCAGCGCTGCCGGATAGGGGGTTCCCACGAGGCTTTGGCGCAGCAGCGGGAGCTCGGCGGCCGCGAATTCGCCGAACTTTCCCTTGGGCACGGCGAGCGAGCGGCGCCCGACCATCGCGGCGGCGTTGCAGAAGCTGTACTGCGCGTCGAAGGTGGCCCAGTTCTGGTTGGTACGGGTCGCATAGCTGTCGAACGCGCGCTGGCCGACCCTTGGCCCCTTGGTGCGCACGAAATGTCCGGTCATCGACTTGAAGGCGTCGGCGAATTCGTCGGAATGCTGGCGCAGCAGGGCATTATAGGTCGGCACCGTGGCGAGGAAGGGCGAGAACTGGCACTGCAACGCCGCGACGTTCAGGCCGGACCGAAGCGCCCAGACGGCATCTGCAACGGCTTCGCGCGGGTTCAGCCCGATCAGCGGGACGGCCGCCGGCAGGCTGCTCTGCACATAGCTTTGCGCGGCCGCCGGCAGGGAGAGAACCGACAGGGAGAGGGCCGACAGAGAAAAGGCAGCGAGCCGAACGGCGCCTGAAGCGCGGCCGAACCCCGAGCGGGCGGCGCCCTTTCCCCGCAGCGCTGGCATCAACCCAGGATCTTGCCCAGTTGGAGGGCAATGCCCATGTCGCCCTCGACCTTCAGCTTGCCCATCATGAACGCCATCTGAGCATTCTGCTTGCCCGATGCGATCTCGGCGAAATCCGCCATCGACACCTTGACGCGGCAGTCCGCATCGCCGTTGTCGTTGCTGACCGATGCCGGGGTTGCGGTGCCGTCGATCCGGACCACGCCATCGTCGCCGAAATCGAAGGTGACGACTTTCCCGGCGATCCCGCCGTTCTTGGCCACGCGTTCGGCCATGCCCTGGGTCATTTCCGTCAGACTCATCTCATCATCCTCCCACAGACTTACACGGCCTCATACCTACAAGACCCGGACTTACAAGAAAGGCCGCCTTATCGGGGCGGCCTTTCCTATTCCAGCCGGGATCACCCCGGTCTGAGGCCAATCTTACTTGGCCGGAGCAGCTTCCGGAGCTGCAGCGGCGTCGGCCGCAGGAGCTGCCATCGGGTCGGCGGGCGCCGCAGCGGCATCGGCCGGAGCTGCCATCGCGTCGGCCGGAGCCATCGCATCGGCAGGAGCTGCCATCGCGTCGGTCGCGGCGGCGTCGGCCGGGGCGGCTTCGACCGGAGCAGCTTCGGTGGTTGCAGCTTCTTCGGCGGGCTTTTGGCCGCCGCAAGCAACAACGAACAGAGCTGCACCGGCGACGAGCGCGCCGACCTTCACCTTTTGAAGAACTTCACCCATTGTCTGACTCCTGGTTGGTCTTTTGAAAGTTGGTCTTTCGGAAGTTCTGGAGCCTTCGGTCCCTACCGACCCCGAACCGGGCCGGAAACTAGCCGCAATTCTCGCCCGCCTCAAGCGTCTTCGTGCCGCCCGGGAAATTCGCCGGCAGGCCCTCCAGCAACGCCGGCAGGTGTCGCTGGAGCGCGCGGTCGAGATCGGCCATCGTGCTTCCCGGGACGAGGTCCGCGATGCGGGTGACGCCGTACTCCGAGATGCCGCACGGAATGATGGCACCATAATGCGACAGGTTTGTTGTCATGTTGATGGCGACGCCGTGAAAGCTGATCCAGCGCCGCACCCGGATCCCGATCGCGCCAATCTTCGCCAGGCGGTCGCCCCGGTCGACCCAGATTCCGGTGCCCGCGTCGCTGGTAAAGGCGCCGATGCCCAGCTCGCGAAGCGCTGCGATGACCCAGGATTCCAGACCCGAAACAAAGCGCCGGACATCGCGGCCGCGCCGGTCGAGATCGAGCATTGGATAGACCACCCGCTGGCCCGGGCCATGATAGGTGTAGCGCCCGCCGCGCCCCGCGCGGATCACGGGGAACCGGCCCGGATCGACGAGCTCGGACGCTGCGGCACTGGTGCCGGCGGTGACGACGGGCGGATGTTCGACGAGCCAGATGCGTTCGCCTGCTTCGCCCCGGGCCATGCGGTCGACATGCGATTCCATCCCGGCGAGCGCAGCATCGTAGGGGGTGAGGCCGGGCTCGACCTTCCATTCGGGGCACTCGGTCGACGCCGGCTGGTGAGGAAAGGTCGCCATGCGCGCCGGATAGCCCGTGCAGCGCGACAATTGAAGCGGTGTCGAAGCTTCGGCTGCCCAAGGACTCTAGGCGGCGATTCCGCGCAATGCTATGCAAGGGCGATGAAGATGCGTCGTTTCGCGGTGTTGGCAGCGTTGCTTGCGATGCCGCTCGGTCGCCCGGCAGCCGCGGTCAGCCTGTTCGAGCAGCCGAAATATGCGGCGTTCCTGGCCGACGCCGACAGCGGCGAGATCCTCTACTCGCGGCAGGCCGATACCCAGCGGTTTCCGGCGTCGATCACGAAGGTGATGACGCTGTACCTGGTGTTCGAGCGGCTGGCGGCGGGCACGATCCAGCTGGACGACCGGGTGGTGATGAGCCGCAATGCCGCGAACCAGCGGCCGTCCAAGCTGGGCCTGAAGGCCGGCGAGACCTTGACCGTGGACCAGGCGATCCGCAGCCTGGCGACGAAATCGGCCAACGATGTGGCGGTGGCCCTGGCCGAGCATATCGGCGGCAGCGAGGCGGAATTCGCCCGGATGATGACGGCGCGCGCCCGCGAACTCGGGATGCGCAACAGCCGCTTCGTGAACCCAAGCGGCCTGCCCGATGCGCGGCAGGTGACGACGGCGCGCGACATCTACCTGCTGTCGCAGGCGACGATCCGGCACTTCCCGCAATACTACACCTATTACCAGCAGCAGCAGTTCGTGTTCGGCAGCCGGGTGCTGCCGAACCACAATCACCTGCTGCGCACGATGCCGGGCGTGGACGGGATCAAGACCGGCTATACCAATGCCGCAGGATTTACGCTGGCCGCGTCGGCGCTGCGCAACGGCCGGCGGCTGATTGCAGTGGTGCTGGGCGGGCCGTCGCGCGTGGCGCGCGACAGCAATGTGGAGGGGCTGCTGTCGGCGGGCTTCACCGTCCTGGCGGCGCGGAGCCAGGGGCGCCCGATCCAGGTTGCCGACATTCTGGCGGAACCGGGCGACCTGAACGACGAACTGCTGCAGCGGTTGGTGGAGCAGGGCAGCGGCGACCCGGTGGCGCGGCCGCGCTGAGCGCCTCTGTCGGACGGAAGGGCCGGAAAAGCCGAGCCGGCCATTTTGCACTGCACAATCGGGCTTAACCTTGCCATGCTGCTGCTCTACGATCTGGATCCGGTGACGGGTGGAGGGAGCGGGGCATGATGGAACTGGAAGGGGCTGGCGGCTGGGGGGCGGGCGGCTGGACCGGGCTGTCGCAGTCCCGCTTGTCGCGGCGGAACCTGCTGGCGGGGCTGGGTATGGGCGCGCTGGGCTTTTCGCTGTCGGCTTGCGGGGAACCGAAGGGCAGCGCGTCGGCCGCCGAAAAGCTGAATTTCTACACCTGGGACACCTATATCGGTGAAACCACGCTGGCCGATTTCGAAAAGGCCAATGGCGTGAAGGTGCAGACCAGCTATTTCGCCACCAACGACGAGCTGTTCGCCAAGCTGAAGGCCGGCAACCCCGGCTATGACGTGATCGTGCCGTCCAACGAGTTCGTGACCCGGATGCGCCTCGCCGACATGCTCCAGCCGCTCGACATGGCGCAGATCCCCAACTTCAGGAACATCGCGCCGGAGTTCCAGGAGGCCGATTACGACACGCCGCTGCCGCGCCATTCGGTGCCCTATACCTGGCTGGTGCTGGGCATCGGCTATCGCAAGTCGCGCGTGAACGGCACGCCCGACAGCTGGAAATGGCTGTTCGACAGCGAACTCTACAAGGGGCGCATCGCGCTGACGTCCGAGGCGGCCGACCTGATCCGGCTGGGCGCCAAATATCTGGGCAAGTCGCTGAACGGGGTGGATGCCGCCACCACCAAGGCAGTGACCGACCTGCTGATCCGGCAGAAGCCCAACATCAAGGCGTTCCACGAAGACAATGGGCAGGATCTGCTGGCGGCAGGCGATGTCGACCTGGTCCTGGAAACCAACGGCGACATCGCTCAGGTGGCGCAGGAGGATGCCGACATCGGGTTCGTGGTGCCGAAGGAAGGATCGCTGTTGAACGCGGACACGCTGGCGATTCCCAAGGGCGCGCCCCGGGCGGCGCAGGCGCACAAGTTCATCAACTTCCTGCTCGACGCCGAGGCCGGCAAACACATCATCGAGACCATCCTCTACCCGACGCCGAACGCGGCGGCGAAGGCGCTGATGCCGGCAAGCTACCAGGCGAACCCGATCATCTTCCCGACCGGGCCTGGGATGGAGAACAGCGAGTGGGGCACGTTCGAAGGGCCCGAACAGGCGCGCATCTTCGAGGAAGCGGTCACGCGAATGCGCGCCGCCTGACCCGGAAGCTGACTGAGCGCGAGCGGGGGCGAAGTTGAACGGCACGACCGACCTGCGCGGGGGCGCGGCAGCCCTCATGGGCCTCTTGGGGCCGCCGCTGGGCTGGTTCCTGATGTTCTTCGTGGTGCCGATGGCGGTGGTGTGGGCCTATAGCTTCGGTACCAACGAGGGTGTGGCGGACATCCGCATCTCGGGCACGTTCGCCAACTATGCGCGCGCGCTGGAGCCGCTTTATCTGGGCATTCTGGCGAAATCGCTGGCCTTTGCCGCACTGGCGACCCTGATCTGCCTCGTGATGGGGTTTCCGGTGGCGCTGGGGATCAGCTTTGCGCCACCCCGGCTGAAGACCTGGCTGCTGATCGGGGTGATGCTGCCCTTCTGGACCAACCTGCTGATCCGGACCTTTGCTTTGATCGCGCTGCTTCGCGACGAGGGTTTCATCAACAAAGGCCTTGGCTTTGCGTTCGGCTGGGCCGGGTTCGAGCCGCTGCCGATGATGAACAATAATTTCGCGGTGATGGTGGGGCTGGTCTATGTCCATTTGCCCTTCACCGTGCTGCCGCTCTATGCCGCCCTGGACCGGCTGGACCGGTCGCTTCTGGAAGCCAGCCTGGACCTCGGCGCGGGGCATCTGCGCACGATCTTCAACGTCGTGATCCCGCTGGCGGCGCCAGGCATTGCGTCGGCGCTGCTGCTGACGTTCATTCCGGTGCTGGGGAGCTATCTGGCGCCCGATCTGCTGGGCGGGGCGGACAGCCAGATGATCGCCAACGTGATCGAGCGCCAGTTCAAGCGCGCCAACGACTGGCCGTTCGGCGCCGCGCTCGCCTTCATGCTGATGTATCTCACCTTCATCGGCATCGCCCTGCAATCGCTGGCACGGCGCGGCCGTGAACCGGAATGAGGGACGCATGAGGGAAAAGCCCGGCCTCCTCGATTATGGCCGCCGCTGGCCGCTCCGGCTGGTCATGGCGGCGGTTGGGCTGTTCCTCTACCTGCCGCTCGTTGTGCTGGTGGTGATGAGCTTCAACGACAGCAAGCGCACCACGATCTGGCGGGGCTTCACGCTGGACTGGTACGCCGCGGTGTTCCGTGACGTCGAGCTGATCCAGGCGCTGGTCAACTCGCTGACGATTGCCGCGCTCTCCACGCTGCTCAGCCTGGGGCTCGGCACGCTTGCCGCGATCGCGCTGTGGCGCTTTCGGTTCCCCGGCCGCACGCTGGTGCAAGGCGGCTTCGCCCTGCCGATCGTGGTACCCGAAGTCTGCATGGGGGTCGCGCTGTTGATCTTCTTCGCGCGGGTGATGCCCTGGCCGATGGGGCTGCCTTGGCCGCTGTCGCTGGGCGCCATCGTGATCGCCCATGTGGCGTTCAGCTTCCCGTTCGTGACGGTGGTGGTGCGGGCGCGGCTGGCAAGCTTCGACCGGGCGCAGGAGGAGGCCGCGCGCGACCTGGGAGCAGGCCAGTGGCAGGCGCTGCGCGACGTCGTGATTCCGCACCTGCGGCCGGCTCTGTTGGCGGGCGCGCTGCTCGCCTTCACGCTGAGCCTGGACGACTTCGTGATCACCTTCTTTACCGCAGGGCCGGACACGGTGACCTTTCCGGTAAAGGTCTATTCGATGGTGCGCTTCTCCGTGACGCCCAAGGTGAATGCCATTTCCACCATGTTGCTGCTGTTCACCATCCTCCTCACCTTTCTTGCGCTGCGACTGCAGGCACGCGCCGAAGCGGAAAAGCGGGTCTGATGCCGGAGGCGCAGGCGCCGCGGCGCACCATCATCGAGTTCAGGCATATCACGAAGCGCTTCGGCCCGGTCACGGCGGTCGACGATGTCAGCCTGACGATCGAGGAAGGCGAGTTCTTCGCGCTGCTCGGGCCCTCGGGCTGCGGCAAGACCACCTTGCTGCGGATGCTGGCCGGGTTCGAGATGCCGACGCGCGGATCCATCCTGATCGACGGCAAGGACATCACCCGCGCGCCGCCGAACGCCCGGCCGGTCAACATGGTGTTCCAGAGCTATGCGGTGTTCCCCCACCTCGATGTGATGCGGAACATCGAATATGGCCTGCGGATGGAAGGGGCAGGTACCGCCGAGCGCCGCGAGCGCGCCGAGGCGGCGCTCGCCATGGTGCAGCTGGAGGGCTATGGCGACCGGATGCCCGACCAGCTGTCGGGCGGACAGCGCCAGCGCGTGGCGCTCGCGCGCGCCATCGTGAAGCGGCCGCGCGTGCTGCTGCTGGACGAGCCGCTATCGGCGCTGGACGCCAAGCTGCGCGAGGAACTGCGCTTCGAGCTATCGGCGCTGCAGGACAAGCTGGGCATCACCTTCGTGATGGTGACGCACGACCAGGACGAGGCGCTGGCGCTCGCCACCCGCTGTGCGGTCATGCACAAGGGCTCGCTGATGCAGGTGGCGACCCCGGCGGACCTCTACGAGTTTCCGGCCTCGCGGCTGGTCGCGGACTTCATCGGATCGGTGAACCTGTTCGAGGGCCGGGTCGAGGTGGACGAAAGCGACCATGCAGTGATCGACCTGCCCGAAGTCGGCGTGAAGGCCTGGCTGGACCATGGCACCGGCGCGTCCGGCACGGTGCAGATCTGGCTGGCGCTTCGGCCCGAGAAGGTGGAGCTGCACAAGCGCGCCAACGGCAGCGGCCCGCCGACCATGGAAGGGACGCCGGCGGGACATAATGTGCTGAAGGGCACGATCCTCGACATCGCCTATCTCGGCTCGGAGTCGGTCTATGATGTGCGGCTGGAAGGCGGCAAGCGGGTTCGGGTGATCCGGCCCAACCTGACCCGATGGGACCAGGAGGATTTCACCTGGGACGAGGAGGTATGGCTGGGCTGGCACGCCGAAGCCGCGCATGTGCTGCTGGCATGACCCCGGACGAGATCTACGTGGCCGTGCCGGGCGGGCGTATCTTCACGCTGCAGTGGGGTTCGGGACCGCTGCTGATCTTCCTGCACGCGACGGGCATGTGCGCGCGGGTCTATCTGGACCTGCTGTGGCCGCTGGGCGACCGGTTCCGCGTGGTGGCCTTCGATGCGCGCGGCCATGGCTGCACCGAGCTGCCGGCCCGGCCCGGCGACGTTCCGCTGGACTGGAAACCCTATCGGTCCGACCTGGTGTTGCTGGTGGCTGCGCTGGGCGGGGGGCCGGTGCGGCTGGCGGGTCACAGCTTCGGCGCCAGCACGGCGTTCGAAGCTGCAGTCGACCACCCCGGGCTCGCCCGATCGATGGTCCTGATCGACCCGCCGTTCATCCCGTTCGCCCATGTGGGGGCCTATCGCCACGTTCGCGAGGCCGATGGCCTGCCGCCCAACCCGATGGCCGACCAGGCCGCCCGCCGCCGCGGCCATTTCAACAGTCTTGAGGCGGCACGCGAGGCCTATCGCGGGCGCGGCGTGTTCAAGGACTGGCCGGACAGCGCGCTGGAGAATTATCTGTCGGGCGGGTTGCTGCCGGATGGCGACGGCGTGCGGCTTGCCTGCACGCCCGGCTGGGAGGCAACCAGCTTCCGCGGCGTGACGACCACTTTCGAGGCAAGCCTGCAGGCCTGCACGATCCCGTTCGTGCTGCTCGCGGCTTCGGACGGCAGCACCGTGCCGGCGGAAGAGGAGGCGGTGGTCCGCGCCCGTCCCGGCGCAACTGTGGAGCGCTTTCCCGGCACGTCGCACTTCCTGCCGGTTACCCACCCCGACCTGGTCCGGCCCTACCTCGCCGAGATGCCCTGAATGTCGGCCCCGAGCTAGGCGCCGACCGCCGCCGGCAGCGCGGCGGCATAGCGTTTCACATCCTCGATCCGTCCCGTCGACACCCGGGACCATTGCGTCCATTTCCCATAGGGCCCCCGGATGACGATGTTCTGCGCCGCCAGCCGCTTCTGCACGAGTTCGGCATCGGGCACCTTCACATAGACGAAGTTGGTCGCAGACGGGAGCGAGGCGAGACCGGCCGATTTCACGGCAGCCTCGATCAGCGCCCGCGCTTCCAGGATCTGCGCCCGGGAGCTCGCCAGGAACGCCGGATCGTCGTAGGTCGCGATCGCGGCCGCCAGCCCCGCAGTGTTGCCGCCCACGCTCATCGACCAGGGCCGCAGCCGTTCGATCAGCTCCGGCCGGGCCAGCGCATAGCCGACCCTGAGGCCCGCCAGCCCGTAGATTTTGGAGAAGGTGCGCGCGACGATGACATTGTCGCCGGCGCGCACCCGATCGACCAGGCCGTTGGCGGCCGGGTCCGGGGTGAGCTCGTGATAGGCCTCGTCCACCAGCACGACTGTCCGGGGCCCGACCTTGGCCAGAAAGCTCCGCAGCGCAGCGGCCGGCAGCAGCATGCCCGTCGGGTTGTTGGGGTTGCAGATGTGCACCAGCCGGGTCTCCGGAGAGACCGCAGCCGCCATCGCCGGCAGATCGATCCCCATGTCGGCCGCCAGCGGCACCCGCACCACCTTCGCGCCCTTGCCCTCGGCATAGCGGACCGGGGGATCGAAGAAGAGGTCGGGTACCAGGATATGTCCCTCGCTGCCCGCAAGCGCCATGGTGGCGCAGTTCAGAACCTCGGTCGAACCGCTGCCGATCAGGACATGGGCGGGTGTCAGGCCGTGACGCTCTGCGATCATCGCCGCCAGCCGGGTTTCCCCGCCATTGGCATAATAGCAGCCGCGCGAGGCCATGTCGGCGATGGCGGCAAGCGCCCGGGGCGACGGCCCGAACGGATTCTCGTTGCGGGCCAGAAACGCGGTGCCGGCCGGCGGCGAAAAAGGGTCGGCGATGGACGGCGGCGCCGTTGCGAGCGCTCGGGGCGGGCTGGACGCCAGCGCGAGCATGGTGGCGCCACCAGCACCGAACAGCGTGCGGCGGGAAAGCAGAGTGGTCATCGGCGCGTCTCCTCGGCGGACGGTCTGCTGGGCAAACCTGTTGGCTAGAGCGGCGCCACGCCGGATGTCAAATTTCCCATCGCGACCATGTCATTCGTGAAATTGATGTTGCGGGCCTGCATCAAAACTTTTGTTGATTCACCCGGCGTTTAGGTAGAACTTCCGGCATCGAGGGGGCGCGGGGGCATGCTGCTCTCCCTTGGACAACAGAGGGAGCCTTTCACATGAAGCCATATTTCCTGCTGGCCGTTGCCGGCATTGCGATGACGTGCGGCACGATCGCACAAGCCAATGCGTTCGGCGATCCGACCACCACCAAGAGCGCCCGCCTTACAACCCGACTGCCGCCCGCGATCGTCGATCCGCTTGCGCCGGGGACCGATCCTACCCTCGTCACCGTTGGACCGGGCTTTCTGGCAGCGTCGCCAACGGTGTTCGGCAGCCAGCCGCACGCCGATTCGCGAATCGTCCGCTCCTTTTCGGGCCTGACCGACTATGACGTGCGCCTGCTCGGCCGTGCGCTGGTGCCGCCCGATACGATGGGGGCGGTCGGAACCGACCAATTTGTCCAGCTGATCAACGGTGGCTTCGGCGTGTTCTCCAAGAAGACCGGCAACCTGCTCGGCGCCACGTCGGACAACGGGTTCTGGAGCCAGCTCGGCCAGGGCGGCACCGGCGGCGACCCGCGCATCCTGTTCGATCATGGCACCGAGCGGTGGATCGCAATCGGCTTCGGGGCCGCCCTTACTGACATCAACCTCGCGGTTTCCGAAACGTCGGATGCTCTGGGCAGCTGGAAGGCAACGCGCTTCCAGGGCCTGGCCCCGATCACCCCGGGTGCCCTTGCCATCGCCGATTATCCGACGCTGGCGATGGACAACAACGCCATCTACATCGGCACCAACAACTTTGCGGCCGATGTGGTGGGCGGGCCGACGAACTACCGCGGCACTTCGTTGTTCGTGCTGAACAAGGCGGACCTGTTCAATGCGTCGGGCCCTGCCGTGAACGGGGTCGTCTTCAACACGCCGTTCGTCAGCGGCAGCGCCACCAACGACACCACGCGCGGCTTTGCGATCCAGGGCGTGAACTCGAACGAGAGCGATGGCACCGGCCATGTCGTGGCAGCCTCGGCCTTCGTCAACGGGGCACTCGCCTACGACATCCTGAACGCCGGCACCTTCGCCGCAACCCAGACCGGCTCCGTCTTCATCGATGGCGGCTATCTCTCCAACAATCCGGCACGCCAGCCGGGCCGCGTGTCGCCCTTGCGCAACATCGATACGCTGGATGACCGGTTCAGCTCGAACGCCTGGGAGATCAACGGCAAGACCTATGTGGTCC
Organism: Sandaracinobacter sp.; assembly: GCA_031425455.1. Lineage (GTDB taxonomy): Bacteria > Pseudomonadota > Alphaproteobacteria > Sphingomonadales > Sphingomonadaceae > Sandaracinobacteroides. The sequence goes on from JANPJJ010000088.1 coordinate 13,548, forward strand.
ACACCATCACCCCGGACGATGGCGATGGCGACGCGTCGAACGACTATAGCCGCGTGCGCGTTATCGTGATGGATTCCACCACCAAGAACGTGATCCAGACGCTGGACATCGGCGAAGCCAATGCCGACGCCTATCAGGGGTCGATCGCCGTTTCCGACCAGCGCGCCGTGATCTCGTACAACCAGTCGAGCTACGACCCCGTCACCGGCAAGATCGGCATCTACGCCAACACCTACCGCATCAAGGCGGACGGCACGATCGAGCAGATCGGAACGCCGATCCTGGTGAAGCAAAGCCTGACCGCCGGCTATCTGAACGGCAACGTCGAGGCGAGCGGAGTACCGGTCGGCCGGCAGCGCTGGGGCGACTATTCGGCTGTCACGCTCGATCCCGAGAACGATTCGATCTTCTGGCTGATCGGGCAGTTCGCGAACGAGCCCTATGAAGTGGCCCGCCCCGGCTTCCCGAGCCCGGCGTCCGGCTTCTCGCGCTGGGGCCAGTGGGTGGCGGCGGTCGCCGTCAACGGCGTGCCCGAGCCGCAGACCTGGGCGACGATGCTGATCGGCTTCGGCGTGATCGGTTTCGCGGCGCGGCGGCGGCGGCGGGAACTCGGCCGCCAGCCGGCGCACACCGAGGCCTGAGCTTCAGAACATACAAGGCGGGCGGGCGCGGATCGCAAGGTCCGCGCCCGTTCGCGTTTTCGCAAGTTGTTTACCGGCCGAACGTGCTACACGTGCCCCATGGCCTATCGACCTCTTCTGCTCGGGATGCTGCTTATGGGATCCGCCGCCGGCGCCACCCCGGACCTGCTCGGAACCTGGAGCGGGGACCGGCATGTTCTGACGATCAGCGAGACAGGCGCCCGGCTGGAAACCGATTGCGCCCTGTCCGAGTTCGGCGAGCCCTGGCTCGGCCGCGAGGGGCAGTTCAAGGCGAAGGGGATGCACCACGCCGGGACAGGCGGCCCGCAGGCCGGCGACGCTGTGCCGTCGGGTCCGGCCGCGACCTTGGAAGGAATGCTGAAGGAAGGCCGGCTGGAACTGGTGCTGGCCGTTGCCGGCAGCCCGCCGCAGCCGCTCAGCCTGCAACGCGGCCAGCGGGTGAAGCTGATCCGCTGTCTTTAGGGTCTAAGCCAGACTCGCCATGAAGCGGGCGATGCTGGCCGCCACTCTCGGACGAACGGCATCGTGGAACAGCCAGTGCCCGACCCGGGGCCATTCCTCATAATCGACGGCGGCGCCGGAACTCGACAGCAGCCGGGCGGTCTTGCGCGAGACGGCGGGCGGCACGATCCGGTCGTCGAGACCGGTTATCACCAACGCCGGGATCGCCAGCCGGCCATAATCCACCCGGGCGCCCTTGTCGGAATCGAGCCAGGGGGCTGCCAGCTGCGCCATCACGGCGCCCGAATCCCAGGTGAGATCGGCGAGCGCCGGCCGGATTTCGGCCTCGGGCACCCCGTTGTACACGCCCCATCTGGCACTGTCGGGATCGAGCAGCGTCGGGGTCCTCCACCAGCCCCAGCGCCCTGTAACTCGGCGCATTGTCTTCAGCGCGCTGAAGCTGAGCGCGGATGCCTGGGCCGACGGCGCCGTGGACAGCAGGACAAGCCCGCGCGGCTGCACCTTCACCGAGAGCAGCTGGGCCAGCAGGCCGCCCATCGAATGCCCCAGAATGACCGGACGCTCGCCCAGGTCCGCGACTTCGCGCTCCAGCGCGGAGACATAGTCTCCGAGCCTCAGCGTGCCGAGCGGCGCGGGTGCAGGTGCCCCCGGGGGAATGTCGTGGTGCGGCAGCGTCACGGCCACACTGGGCATGCCGGCGGCCTCCAGTTCGGCCCGAAGCGTGCTGAAGGCCGAAGGCCGGCTCCACATGCCGTGGATCATGAACAGGGGCGGCATCATAGCACGCCCGTCATTGAACCACGCCGGCTGCGGCGAGCGCCGCGAGCGTGACGAGGTCGGAGGCGCCCGATGTCATCGGGGCGATCTGGATCGCCCTCGACATATTCATGAGCACGGGGCCGATCACCCGGCCGCCGCCCAGCTCCTTCAGGAGCTTGGCAGCGATGTTCGCCGATTGCAGGCCGGGCATCACCAGCACATTGGCAGGGCCGGTCAGCCGCGCGAACGGATAGATGTCGTTGCTGTTCAGCGCCACATCGACCGACATCTCGCCTTCATACTCGAAGCCGGGGCGAAGCTCGTCCAAAATCCCCACCGCCTCGTGCAGGGCGCCGAGATAGTCGCCGGGCGGGTTGCCGAAGTTGGAGTAGGACAGGAAGGCAACCCGGGGCTCGATCCCCAGCCGCCGCGCTGCCCCCGCCGTCTTCACTGCGATATCGGCGAGCTGGGTGCCCGACGGCCGCTCGGTGACGGTGGTATCGGCGATCAGGATGGTGCCCGATCGTCCGGCAAACACATGGAAGCCGAACGGCGTGTGGCCCGGCAGCGGGTCCACCACGAGCTTCACCTGCCCCATGACCTGGTGGAAATGCCGGGTCACGCCGGAGACCATCGCGTCCGCCTCGCCCATCTCCACCATCAGCGCGGCGAACACGTTGCGCTCGTTGTTCACCATGCGCTGCACGTCCTTGATCAGATATCCCTGCCGCTGCAGCCGCGCATAGAGCCGTTCCACCATCGCGGGCACCAGCGGGCTGTTGGCGCTGTTGTGGATCGGATAATTTTCCGGATCGCTCACGCCGATGCGCTGGAACGCCTCGCGGATCGGCTCGTCGCGGCCGACCAGCAGCGGTTCGCCATAGCCCGACGTACGGAAGCTGACGGCGGCGCGAAGCACCACTTCCTGCTCCCCCTCGGCGAACACCACCCGGCGCGGCCGGGCTCGCGCCGCCTCGAAGGTGGCGGCCAGCGCCGACGAGCTGGGGTTGAGGCGCGCCCGAAGCTCCAGCGCATAGGCGTCCATGTCGAAGATGGGCTTCCTGGCGACCCCGGTCGCCATCGCCGCCTGCGCGACGGCTGCCGGCACGCGCTCGATGAGGCGGGGATCGAACGGGGCGGGGATGATATAGTTCGGGCCGAACACCCGGTTGCCGCCATAGGCCGCCGCCACTTCGTCGGGCACGGCCTCCCGCGCGAGCCCGGCCAGCGCCTGGGCGGCGGCGACCTTCATTTCCTCGTTGATCTTGGTGGCGCGCACATCCAGCGCGCCGCGGAAGATATAGGGGAAGCCGAGCACATTGTTAACCTGGTTGGGATAATCGCTGCGCCCCGTCGCGATGATGGCGTCCTGCCGCACCGCCTTCACCTCTTCGGGCGTGATTTCCGGATCGGGGTTCGCCATGGCGAAGATGATCGGCCGGGGCGCCATCGACATCACCATCCTGGGTGACCGCGCCCTTCACCGACAGGCCGAAGAAGACGTCGGCGCCCGTCATCGCCTGTTCCAGCGTTCGGGCATCGGTCTTCGCCGCATGGGCCGTCTTCCACTGGTTCATGCCCTCGGTACGGCCCTGCCAGATCACGCCCTTGGAATCGCACATGATAACATTGTCGGGCCTGACCCCCATCGCCTTCACCAGCTCGGTGCAGGCGATCGAGGCCGCCCCGGCACCGTTGACGACGATCTTCACGGTGGAAATGTCACGCCCGGTCAGGTGCAGCGCGTTCAGCATGCCGGCCGCTGCGATAATGGCAGTGCCGTGCTGGTCGTCGTGGAAAACCGGGATGTTCATGCGGGCGCGAAGCTCATCCTCGATGATGAAGCATTCCGGGGCCTTGATGTCCTCCAGGTT
>JANPJJ010000089.1:0-9931 GCA_031425455.1 Sandaracinobacter sp.
CCGGTGCGACTGCCCTGCCCTGCCGTGCCTTGCCGTGCCTTGCCGTGCGTTGCCGTGCCTTGCCTTGAACTGTGCTGCCGCAACCGAAGCCGCCCGTTGCGGTTCCATCCTCAGCCCTGCCAGCCCATTATGTCCGCCGAATTATGTCCTCACCATTTATGCGCATCGCCACCGACCGCCCCGAACCTGCCTTCCGCCCGATGTTCGGGTCCTCCCTTGCAGTTGCCCAGTCATTCGTTAACGCGTGCAGCGGATGAAGTCACGGCCCGACCTCGAAAGCCTTGCCCTTCATACACCGAAAGCACCGAACCGGAGACCTCCTTAGCCTTGCCCTTAGCTCAAATCAAAACGTCGCGATGCCATGAAAAGGCTAAACATTGTTGCGCAAGCCGTAACTGGGCTATGGCTTCTGGCCGGTTGGTGGCATTTGCAACGTCGCGCTCGGGTCTCGGCCCGTCTCATCCGGGGCAACTGTCCCCCTGCCTAACCGGCTTTCGGCTGCGGCAGGTTCACCCGAGGTGGCGCCGTCGGGTGGGAAGTGCCATTCGGATTGGCTCTTGGACGACGAAGACTGCACGAACGCAAACCCTGGGAGAGAAGAGTTGAGAATGCGGGAGGGAACAACAAGGTGCAGGCTGGCGAAATACGCCCGGAACTTCGCGCCTGGCCGGCCGGTTGGGGTTCGGCGTCCATGATCTTCGGCCGCGACAAGACCCCCGATGCGCCCGGCAGCGGCGAGCGTCGCCCGCTGGCGCCCTGGCGGCGCGGCGAGGCCGGCCCGGCGATGTCCGGCGATGCCGCCCTGCCCCGCTTCAACGTGGCCGCCACCGACGATATCGGCGATGCCGCCGCCGGCCTTCCCGGGCTGGCGCCGGCCCGGGCCCGCCTGGCGCTGGCCGACGCCCTGTCGGCCTCGCAGCCCGTCACCACGCGCGAACGGTTCGCCGGCCGCCACGACACGCTCGCCAGCCTGATCGCGGCGATCGAGCAGCAGCGCGCCCATGTGGTGCTGTATGGCGAGCGCGGCATCGGCAAGACGAGCCTGGCGCATGTGTTCGCCGAGACGGCGCGCGAGGCGCGCTATGTCGTGCTTTATGGCAGCTGCGGGGTGGAGGCCCGGTTCGACGACATGTTCCGCACCTTCGCGGCCGAAATCCCGCTCCTGTACCATTCCCGCATTTCGCCCACCGCCGACGAGACCGAGCACAACCGCAGCTTCGCCAGCCTGCTGGGCGAGGGGCCGGTGGACCCGCGGGAGCTCGCCGACATCTTCTCGCAGATCGTCGGCACCCGGATCATCCTGGTGCTGGACGAATATGACCGGGTGGCCGACCCGGCGTTCCGGCGCGATATCGCCGAGCTGATCAAGAACCTGTCCGACCGGGCGGCGCGGGTGCAGCTGGTGCTGACCGGGGTCGCCTCCAACCTCGACGAGCTGATCGGATTCACGCCCTCCATCCGCCGCAATATCGTCGGCCTGTCGGTGGGGCCGATGGCGGAGGGCGAGCTGAAGGAAATTTTGGCCCGGGCCGAGACTGCGACCGGGCTGGCGTTCGCCCCCGATGCCCGGGCGCTGGTCGTGAAGATGTCCGGCGGATCGCCCTATCTGGTCCGGTTGCTGGGGAATCGCGCAGCAGGCCGGGCGATCGACGATCGCCGGCAGGCGGTGGGCGAAGCCGATGTGATCGCCGGCACCGAGGCTGTTCTCGCCGAATGGAACGCCGGCTTGCCGCGCCGGGTGCAGGCGCAGTTGCAGCAGCCCGAGGTGCGAAGCGCCTGGGCCGTGCTGATCGCCGCGGCCCGGGCCTCGGGAACGCCGGACGGCTGGTTCGGGGTGCACGACGTAGCGCTGGAAGTCGGCGCTCTGGAAGTCGGCGGAACCGCCGGCGTTGGAGGCGATGCGCGGCGCGTCGGCGCCACGCTGGACGGGTTCATCGGTGCAATCGACCTGTTCGACCGCGAGCCCGGGATCGACGGCCGCGAACCGCGCTACCGGTTCCGCACGCAGGGGGTCGCCCAGCTGCTGGGGCTGTCGGCCGCGCTGGCGCGGGCGGGGCGCTGACTTTGACCGAACCGACCGTCATTTGCGCGACACGATCGCCTGGCAGAAGCTGGCCCCCGGCATGACGAGCGACAGCATCCTAGAGCGGGCGCGAATCGATCCGCCGCGGGGGCCGGCAGTGCGGAATGTCCTGCAGGCTTCCGGCGGCGCGGAGCCCAAGGCGGCTGACCTCGGGCCACCGCGCGCTTCCGTCATCATCCCGCACCTCAACACCCCCGAGCTGCTGGTGAAGTGCCTGCAGGCGGTGGCTGCGCAGCGGCTGAACCATGGCTGGTTCGAGATCATCGTGGTGGACAACGGATCGCGGGTGCCGCTGGACATCGTGGCGGCGGCTTGGCCGGGGGTGAAGTTTCTGGTAGAGCGCGAGCCCGGCCCGGGCCCGGCACGGAATCTGGGCGTGCGGCATTCGCGCGCCCGGTGCCTGGCGTTCGTCGATGCCGACATCCGCGTCGCGCCCGACTGGCTGCAGCGCGGCGTGAAGGCGGTGGAGACCAACCCGGACCATCCCTATGGCGGCGATGTGAGGATCGATTTCGCCGACCCTCGCCATGCGACGGGCATCGAGGCGTTCGAAGCGGTCTTCTCGTTCCGGCAGAAGATGTATATCAAGCGCAAGGGTTTTTCCGGGACAGGCAACCTGATGGTGGACCGTGATCTGTGGGAAAAGGTGGGCCCGTTCGGGCCCATCGGGACTGCGGAAGACACCGCCTGGGGGCTCCAGGCGAAGGCGCTGGGCCATCCGACCAAGTATCTGCGCCGGATGATCGTGTTCCACCCGGCGCGGATGAACATGAACGATGTGGAATCGCGCTGGGGGCGGATTATCGCCCACCGCTTCGGCGAGCATCTGGAGAGCGGCCGGCCGATGCTGATGTGGCAGGTGAAGGCCTGGGCCGTGATGCTGTCGGCCTTGGCGCATACCCCGCAGCTCCTGTTTTCCTCGCGGGTGCCGACGCTGGGGGCCCGGCTGCGCGGGGTGCGCGTGTTGTTTGAAACCCGCTGGTATCGATTTATGAAGATGCGCCGAATCGCCCAGGACGGAGAGGGCGCGACGGCCATGCATTGGAACCGAACGCCGTGACCCCGACAGGATCCCAGACTATGGCTGGCCAGATCATTGCTGGCGCTGGAAACGATCCAGGACCCGAAAAGAGGAATTCCAGAGACATGGCATCTCCTGCAAAGGCCAAGCCCGGGCCCGGGCCGGGCGCAATCGATCCAGCCGAACCTGCCGGAACCGATGCCGCGGTGTCGGTGGCGTCGCCGGCCGTGCGCACGGCGCGGACCGGGTCGGCGGCGGGTGCGGCACCTGTTGCTTTGGCAGGAGTCGCGCCCAATGCGATCGCCGGGGAACCCCGCCCCCGCCTTGCCATCATCATCATCAACTGGAACCGTTGGGCCGACACGCTGGAGTGCCTGGAATCGCTGATGCGGGTCGACCAGCCGGTCAGGATCGTGATCATCGACAATGCTTCCGGCGACGATTCGCTGGAGCGGATCCGCGCCTGGGCTGATGGCCGCGACTTGTTCGCGGCGCCCCCGGGCCCGCTGGGCCGGCTGACCCGGCCCGCGCTGGCCAAGCCGATCCCGATGGTGGAACTGTCGGATGAGGAAGCGCTGACGGCGATTCCCGGCCGCGAGCTGCTGACGATCATCCGCTCGTCGGAGAACCGCGGGTTCGCCGGCGGCAACAATCTGGCGATGCGCCATGCGCTCAATGACCCCGCGATCGCCTATTGCTGGTGCCTCAACAACGATACCGTGGTCGAGCCCGACGCCCCGCGTGCGCTGCTGACGCGGATGGATGCGACCCACAAGGTCGGCATGTGCGGCACCCAGGTTCGCTTCTATCATCGGCCCGGCACCTGGCAGCAGCTGAACGGGTCGCGCTTCAAGCTGCTGACGGGGCAATCCAGCGGAATCGGCGCCAACCAGCCGGTGACGCGCCCGTTCGATCCGCGCAAGGTGGCTCGCGAAACCGACTTCGTTTTGGGGGCCTCCATCGCGGTGAGCCGCGCCTTTCTGGAGACGGTGGGCTTCATGGAGGAAAGCTATTTCCTCTATTTCGAGGAAATGGACTGGTCGGTGCGCAACCGGGGCCGGTTCGCCATCGCCTTTGCGCATGGCGCCATCGTCTATCACAAGGAAGGCGGCTCGATCGGCTCGTCGGGAACGAAGGGCCAAAGGTCGGAGACGGCGGAATATTATCTGCTTCGCTCGCGTCTGAAATTCTATCGTCGCAACTTCCCGCTGCTGCTGCCGCTGCAATATCCGCAGGCGCTGGCGCAGATCGCGCGCCGGCTGATGCGTCGACAACCCGCCAAGGCCATGGCGATGACCCGGGCCATGCTGGGGATGCCGCGCGGCTAGCGCCACCCCGCAATCGAGACAACAGAACAGCTCATTTCGTTGAGGAAAGACGCGCACATGCCCCAGACCCAAGATCAGACCAGCCTCGGCTCCGTTCGCACCCTGTTGCTGCTGGCCAGCGCCGCCGTGGCGCTGGGCGGTTGCGGCATGTTCGGCGGCGACAAGAGCGACAGCAAGCCGACCGGCCAGGTGGTGGCGACCATCGATGGCGAAGAAATCACCCAGCTGGAAGTGAATGCGGAGCTTCAGGGGTCGACCATTCCGCCGAGCATGACGCGGCGCGATGCCGAGAAGGTGGCGCTGAACAATATCGTGACACGGCGGATGCTGGCGAACGCCGCGAAGGCGCGCGAGCTCGACAAGAAGCCCGATTTCCTGCTGCAGGAGCGGCGCACGGTCGAACAGCTGAGGGTCCAGGCCCTGGCGCGCGACATCGCGGCCAAGGTGGTGACGCCCACACGCGACGAAGCCACCAAGTTCATCGACGAGAACCCGTCGATGTTTGCCGAGCGCAAGTTCTTCATTCTGGACCAGATCCAGTTCCTGCGCCCCAACAACATCGACAAGCTGGGGTTCGAGGCCGCCAAGACCATGCCCGAGGTGGAGGCGCTGCTTCAGGCAAACAGCATCCAGTTCCGCCGCCAGCCGGCCTCGCTGGATGCGCTGGGCGCAAATCCCGAGTTCGTTCGCGAAGTTACCCGGGTGCTGGACACCAAGCCCGATGAACTGTTCATGTTCGCCAGCCGGCCGCAGGGGGCGCCGGCCCCGGTGATCCTGGTCAACCAGGTGAAGGAAACCCGCGTGCAGCCCTTCACCGGGGACAAGGCCCGCGAGTTTGCGATCAATTATCTGAAGAATCAGCGGATCCAGGCAGCCCTGAAGGCAGAGGTGGAAACGCAGCAGGCCGCCGCCAAGCAATCGGTGCAGTATCAGGCCGGCTGGGAGCCGGCCGCGAAGAAGCCGGTCGAAGCCAAGGCGCTCGCCGGCAAGCAGCCGAGCGGCCCCGGCCTGCCCCCGCCCGCGCCCACCCCGGCGCTGGCTGCCCCGGCTGCAGCGCCGGGTGCGGCTGAGGCATCGCCCGAAGTCCCCGCAGGCTGACCGACGATCCGGATCGGGCGGCAGATCTAGCCGGCCCGATCCCCCCGACCTGAAGGCATGAACGGCATCCGATGGCACGTCGGCTAAGAATAGGCCTGTTGTGGCACAGCGACCGCAGCGGCAATCTGGGGGTCGGCGCGCTGACCGTCGGCAACATGGCGCTGGTGCGCCGCGCCGCCGAGCGGGCCGGCATCGAGCCCCTGTTCCACCTGTTCCAGGCCCGGGACCGGGGCGAGAGCTATATCCGGGACGGCGTCGAGGCGGTGCACGCCATCGACGGGCGCTATATGGCGTCGCCGTCGGGCTATTGGCGCGACCTGGGGCGCATCGACTTGATGCTGGATATCGGCGCGGGCGATAGTTTCGCCGACATCTACCCGGACAAGCGCTTCGCCTATATGGCCCTCACCAAGGAGCTGTGCCTGCTGAAAGGCGTGCCGCTGGTGCTCTCGCCGCAGACGATCGGGCCGTTCAGCCGCCAGCCGCACAGCGCGGTCGCCGCGCACTGCATGACGAAGGCGCGGGCCGTGTTCGCCCGCGATCCGCTGTCTCTGGCGGCGGCGCGCAAGCTGGCGCCGGCGGCGCGCGTGGAGCAAGTGGTGGACGTCGCCTTCGCACTGCCGTTCGAGCAGGCGGCGAAGGGGCCGGGCCTTCGGTTCGGGCTGGGGATTTCGGGGCTGCTGTATTCGGGGGGGCACACCGGCCGGAATGAGTTCGGGCTCGACGTCGATTATGCCGAGTTCACCCACAGGCTGATCGAGGCGCTGCTGGCGAGGGGCGGCGTGACGATCGAACTCGTCAAGCATGTCTACTCGCCCGAAATGCCGCACGAGGACGATGCGGCAGCTGCCCGGGCGCTTGTGGCGCGCTATCCGGCTTTGGTCGAGGCGCCGGATTTCACCACGCCGTCCGAAGCCAAGTCATTCATTTCCGGGCTGGATTTCCTGGTGGCGGCGCGAATGCATGCTACCATCGCGGCCTATTCCAGCGGGGTCCCGGTTGTGCCGGTCAGTTACAGCCGCAAGTTCGAGGGGCTGTTCGGGGGGCTCGGCTACAAGTGGCTGCTGCCTGTGAAGGGCGTTTCGACCGAAGATGCCGTGACCTTCGTGCTGGACGCCTTCGACCGTCGCGCCGAATTGGAATCCGCTGTGCGGACGGGGTTGCCGGTGGTGGAGGCCGGGCTGGACCGCTATGTCGACACGCTTGCCGGCCTGCTGGCGGACATCGGGCGGCGGCCTTGAGCGAGCTGCCGCCGACGCTGCGCAAGGTCATGGCGGGCGACACCTGCTCGGGCTGCGGCCTGTGTGCCGGGCTGGACCAGGCGATCGGGCTGACCCGGGACAAGCTCGGTTATATCCGGCCCGAAGCTCGCGGCGATGCATCGCCGCGCACCGAGGCCCTGATGCAGCAGGCCTGCCCCGGGGCACGGGTGGCGCCCTGGCAGGACGCGCCGCATCGGCACGATATTTGGGGCCCCTACTATCGCTGCCTCAGCGCCTGGTCGACCGACGGCGAGCTGCGCCACGGCGGTTCTTCCGGGGGCACGCTTTCGGCCTTGGCACTGTTCGCGCTCGAGAGCGGACGCGTGGATCGCATTCTGCATGTGGGGATGGATCCGCAGGCGCCGCTGCTGACAAGTATTCGCCGCTCGCTGAACCGGGCCGACATCCTGTCGGCGGCGGGATCGCGCTATGGCCCGGCGTCGCCTCTGGCCGAGCTGCGCTCCGAACTGGACCGGCCAGGCCGCATTCTGTTCATCGGCAAGCCGTGCGACGCCGGGGCGTTGCGGCAGTTGACCCGCGCCGAGCCCGAGATAGCAACACGTATCCCGCTGATCCTCTCGTTCTTTTGCGCCGGCACTCCGTCACAGGCGGGCACGGGCCGCATCCTCGATCGGCTGGGGGTGGCGCCCGACAAGGTGGCAAGTTTCAGATACCGTGGCGATGGGTGGCCGGGGGAAGCCCGGGCCGAGACGAAGGACGGGCAATCGGCCAGCATGTCCTATGCGGCGAGCTGGGGCGAGATCCTGTCGAAGGAAGTGCAGCTGAGGTGCAAGATCTGTCCCGACGGAATCGGCGGCTCGGCGGACCTGGCGGCGGGGGACGCCTGGTATGAGGACGAGGGTGGCTACCCGAGCTTTGCCGAAGCCGAAGGACGCTCGCTGCTGCTGACGCGCACGGCGGTGGGCGACGCCTTTGTGGAGGAGGCTGAAGCGGCCGGCGCGATTGCAAGCGAACCGCTGGACATCGGCGAGATTATACGCATGCAGGGGTCGCAGGCGAGGCGCCGCCGGTTGGTCGGCGGCCGGCTGTTGACGCTGAAGGCGGCGGGGCGTTTCGTTCCGCGTGCCGACGGCCTGGACATGGGGAAGGCGGCCCGGCACGCGGGGCCGGTTGCCCATGCCCGTAACATCGCCGGGCTGGCCCGGCGGCTGCTGCTGGGCCGGCTGTAAGCCCCGTAGTGCCTGAAGTTCGGAGATATGAGATGCCGATCATCGATACCAACGCGCTTTCGGACGATGTGGTCGTGTTTGATCGCGACCAGTGCAGCGCTGCAGGCGAAGCGCTGCACCCGCAATATGCTAGCGCCGACCCGTTCCCGCACATCATGCTGGAGAATTTCATTGCCGCCAACGTGCTTCGCCCGCTGCTGGCCGAATGGCCCGAGGGCGGTGCCAAGGTGGGCTATGACCGGGCGCAGGAGCGGCTGAAATATGAATGGCAGCCCTGGCAGTTACGGACGCCGCGCCTCCGGAGCCTGCTCGCCGAGCTGAATTCGGAGCCGATGCTGCGCTTTTTGGAGAAGCTGACCGGTATCCAGAAACTGATCGCGGACCCTTACTATGTGGGCGGCGGGCTGCACGAGACGCGAGCCGGGGGCCATCTGTCGGTGCATGCCGATTTCAACATCCACAAGGGCATGAACGTCGTCCGCCGGATCAACCTGCTGATCTACCTGAACGACGACTGGGACGACAGCTGGGGCGGGCATCTGGAGCTGTGGAGCCGCGACATGAAGGAGCGGCGGGTGAAGGTGGCGCCGGTGATGGGGCGTGCCGTCATCTTCAACACCGATCTCGACAGTTTCCACGGCGTTCCCGACCCCGTGGCCTGCCCGCCCGACAGGGCGCGGCGTTCGTTGGCGCTCTACTATTATACGTCGCCCGAAGAGGGGCTGCGGAACCTTCCTGTCCGCACCACAGTTTTCAAGCCGCGCCCCGGCAGCGACGACAAGCCGGACCGCGAAGTGCAGCGCCGACACCTGTTGAATGACTGGTTGCCGCCGGCGATCGCCCGCCTGTTCTCCAAGCATTGATCGCCCTGAAAGGACCATCATGGCACGCAAGGGGATCATCCTGGCCGGGGGCTCGGGGACGCGGCTTTATCCGCTGACCCGGCCGGTGTCGAAGCAGCTGATGCCGGTGTATGACAAGCCGATGATCTATTACCCGCTCAGCGTGCTGATGCTGGCGGGCATCCGCGAGATTTTGATCATCACCACGCCGGCCGACCAGGCGGCGTTCCAGGGGCTGCTGGGCGACGGCGCGCAGTGGGGGCTGGCGATCGACTATGCGGTGCAGCCCGAGCCCAAGGGGCTGGCGCAGGCCTATCAGATCGGCGCGGATTTCGTCGACGGCAAGCCTTCGGCGCTGATCCTGGGCGACAATATCTATTACGGTCATGGCCTGCCCGAGCTGCTGCGCCGGGCCGACGCGCGGGAAGCGGGCGCGACCGTGTTCGGATATTGGGTGAAGGACCCGCAAGCCTATGGCGTCGTCAGCTTCGACGACAAGGGGCGCGCCGAGACGATCGAGGAGAAGCCCGCGCAGCCGAAGAGCAATTTTGCTGTGACCGGGCTGTATTTCTATGACGGGCGCGCCTCCGAGTTCGCCGACCGGATCGCACCCTCGCCGCGAGGCGAGCTGGAGATCACCGACCTCAATCGCATCTATCTGGAAGCGGGCGAACTGAACGTCGAGCTGATGGGGCGCGGATTTGCCTGGCTGGACACCGGGACGCATGGCAGCCTGCTGGACGCGGCGCTTTACGTGCGGATCGTGGAGGAGCGGCAGGGGCTGAAGATTTCGTGCCCCGAGGAGATCGCCTGGCGGCTGGGCTTTATCGACGACGACGGGCTGGCCCGGGTGGCGGAGCCGCTCAGGAAGTCGGGCTATGGCGAGTATCTGCTGGCCCAGCTGGGGCGCGGGCAGGGTGCGAAGCATCCGCAGGAAGGACTGCGGTGAAGATCGAGCCGCTGGTACTGCCCGAGGTGAAGAAGCTGACGCCGCGCCGGCTCGGCGACGAGCGCGGCTTCTTCCTGGAGAGCTTCAATGCGAAGGTGTTCGCCGAGGCCGGGCTGCCCACGGAGTGGCGGCAGGACAATCACAGCCGTTCGGGGCGC
>JANPJJ010000090.1:0-72125 GCA_031425455.1 Sandaracinobacter sp.
CTCGCTGGCGCTGGAAGGCGGCCCGCAGCAGGGCCGTGCGGGGTCGATCCACCAGATCGGGGCGGCGGTGCAGGGCCTGCCGAGCTGCAACGGCTGGACCTTCTGGCATGTCGAGAAACGTGGCGGCCTGGTGCTGCTCGATACGATGCGCGAAGCCTATCGCGCCGCCGCCGGCGGGTGAACGCCGGTTAAACTCCTGCCCCGCCCGTCCATACCCTCCGGCTTTCCCGCGACCCAGCAGGATCGAAGGCTTTCGGACGGGCGGGGCAGTGCCTGTTCGTCTCAAACAATCTTGCACTGATATAATATCACATCTACCACACCGGGGATCCTGCCTTCCCGGAGATTGCAATGCCGACATACCGCCCCCTTCTTCTGCTTGCCGCCTGTCTCATCCCGGCAACGCTGGCTCGCGCGGAAGTGTCCGACGCGCCCAACGTCTCCGACACGGACGCCGACAATCGGGGCGGGGACCATGTTCATCAAAGCCCCGGCACCGACATCATCGTCACAGCCCCCTTCTCGCGCGATCGGTTCGCCCTGCCCACAGCCGCCAGCGTGCTGGAGGGCGAGGCGCTGACCCGAGAGATCCGCGGCAGCATCGGGGAGACGCTGGCGCGGCAGCCCGGCGTGTCGGCCACCTTCTTCGGCCCCAGCGCGTCGCGCCCGATCCTGCGCGGGCTGGAGGGCGAACGCGTGCGCGTGCTGACCGACGGCATCGGCAGCTTCGACGTTTCCAACACATCGGTCGACCATGCCGTCGCCATCAACCCGCTGACGGCCGATCGCATCGAGGTGGTGCGGGGGCCGGCCGCGCTGCTCTATGGCTCGGGTGCGATCGGCGGCGTCGTCAACGTGACCGACCGGCGGATCGCCCGCGCGATTCCGGACGAGATCGTTCACATCGATGCCATGGGCACCTTGGCCAGCGCTGCGAAGGAGCGGAGCATCGCCGGCACCGCCGATCTGCCCCTTGGGGCCAGCGGCCTCGTCGTCCATGCAGACGGCAGCTATTTGAAGACAGGCAACTACCGGACGGGAGGCTACATCTTCGCACGCGAATTGCGCGATCAGGCCGCAGCCGAGGGTGGGGAGGTCGCCGAGGCAGCCGAGGCGCGCGGACGTGTGCCGAACACCGACTCGCGGTCTTGGGAAGCCGCAGGCGGTCTTAGCTACATCGGCAGCGGTGGCAGCTTCGGCGTTGCGGTTTCGCGGCTGGAAAGCAACTACGGCATCCCCAACGCCCTCTCGATCGGTCTGGAAGAAGACGAGGAAGGCCCCGAAGAAGACATCCGGCTCGACATGCGGCAGACCCGCGTGGATGCCCGTGCACAGCTGCCGCTCTCGGGCGCCTTCGAGACGCTGAACTTCCGCTTCGGTTGGGCCGACTATGCCCATGACGAAGTCGAGGACACGGGCGAGATCGGCACCACCTTCCTGTCCGACGCTCTGGAGGCGCGGCTCGAACTGGTGCAGGCCGATCGTGGCGGGTGGAAAGGTGCTACCGGCGTCCAGTTTTTGACCCGCAGGTTCGAGGCGATCGGCGAGGAAGCCTATATACCGCTCAACTTCACCGACCAGTTCGGGCTGTTCACGCTGCAGAGCTTCGACCTGGGGGCGCTGGGCGCCGAGATCGGCGCGCGCTTCGAGCATAGCGATGTGCGCTCTCCAATCATCGGCATCAGCCGCAGCTTCGATGCTTTTTCGGGATCGGGCGGGCTGTCGGTGCCGATCGGCGAGCTGTTCCGCCTGTCCGGCAGCGGGACCTATACCGAGCGTGCGCCTGCGGCCGAGGAACTGTTCGCGAACGGCGCCCATGCGGCCACCCGTGCGGTGGAGATCGGCGACGTGAACCTGAAGAAGGAGCGGAGCTTCGGCGCCGAGCTCGTGCTGCGCGGCCGCGGCGAAGGCTGGCGCGCCGAAGTCTCGGGCTTCTTCACCCGGTTCAGCGACTTCATCTACCTCGCCCCGACCGGGCTGGTGGACGAGGGCCTCGACGTGTTCGAGTATCGCCAGGCCGGCGCCCGCTATTGGGGGTTCGAGGCCGAAGCCGGCGCGCGCCTGTTTGAGGCGGGTGACACCGAGTTCGAACTGACCGGCCTCGCCGACTTCGTCCGGGCCGACCTGCTCGGCGGCCGCGGCCCGGTGCCACGCATTCCGCCGCTCAGGTTCATCGGCGGTATCGAGGCGTCCGGCGGCAGCTTCGGCGGTCGCGCCGAAGTCGAGCATGTGACCCGCGCCGACCGGCTGGCGGGTTTCGAAACGGAAACCCCGGCCTACACGATGGTGAACGCCTCCGTGAACTGGCGGCCGTTCGGCGCCGACAACCCCACCAGCCTCGTTGCGTCCGTCAACAATATTTTCGACGTCGAGGCGCGCCGGCACGCCAGCTTCCTGAAGGACACCGCGCCGCTGTTCGGGCGGGACTTCCGGTTGAGCCTGCGCTTCAGCTACTGACGGCTGCGCAGGCTTGCCCGAAGTCGGCCAACTGCGCCGCGGTCGGCGCGGGCGCCATTGCGCGCCCGGCGAAGCTCACCACCACGACCCGGCGGTTGCTGCCGACGCCGGCCAGGAATGCATCCCGGTCCGCAATCAGCGCATCGATCCTTGTCCCGCCGGTTGGCAGCACCCGGCCGGTTGCGCCGAGCACCAGCTCGGTGCGACCTTGGAAAACGCTGAGGCTGCTGGGAAACTCCCCTTCGCCGACATTGCGGGGACGCCGCGACGTCCAGGTCGACAGGCTGGTCCTGGCGGCAGAGCAATCGATCCGGAACGCATCGGCGGTCTCAGGCTTGCCGTAAACCAGCGCGACGTTGGCCGCTTGCGGTTCGATCGTCCAGCCGGCCTGGGCATGGGTTGGGGCTGCCGCCTGGAGGGCGAGGGCGATGAGCAGAAGATGTTTCATTGCATCCTCTTAAGCGGGGCGAGCAAAACCCGCCAGTGCGTTCCCAGCGTTGGGGACATTGGCTCTCGACGCGGTCCAACCATGTGCCAGCGAAGTAGGCATGGCACAAACCCTGCCCCTGGGAGCGACCCCGCCACCGCCGCGGCTGTTCGTCTCTTACGCTTGAGGCAGCGGATGCGGTCGTCGTGGTCTGGACCTCAAGCTCGGTCCAATCCAACTGGGTTCTGGACGGGGCGATGCACGGCCGCGAACGCGGCTGCCTCGTCCCGGCAAGGTTCGACGATACGCCTCCGCCCCTGGGCTACCGCCAGATCCAGACGATCGATCTGGCGTTGGAGAGCGACTACCCCGATGGGCAAGCAGCCGCATCAATCGGGCGGGCGGTTACCCGCATTGCCGGTCGCGCCCAGGCTGCGCCGGTCCCGTCGCCGGGAACCGGCATCGTTCGCCCCGGCAAGCGAACTGGTCGGAAGCCGCTCTAAGCCCCGGCTGTGGCCGAACGATCAGGCCTGCGCGTTGGCGCGGGGCCCGCCCCGACCGCCACCGCCACCGCCACCGGAGCGCCCGCGGCCCTGGCCGCCGCGATGGCCGCCGGGGCGGCCTTGGCCACTACCTTCGGGGCGCGCCGCGCGGGGATGCCCGTGAGCGCCACGGTCCCCGTCGGTCGGACGGGCCTCGGCAGCAACGCGGCCATCGGATCCGCTGCGCCCGTCGGCATGGCGGGCCGGGCCGAACCGGCCCTGGCCCTGATGCCCCGCGGGCCGGCTGCCGTAGCGGCGCACCGAATCGCGATGCTGGCCCACGTCGCCGCGGCGCGCATGATCCGGACGATCGCGATCGTCTGCCACGGGCACGGGCTTTGGAAGCTGGGCGGCTTCCTTCAGGAAGTTCGCCGGCAGCGCCTGCGCGTCGATCTTCATCCGCGTCAACTTTTCGATGTCTTTCAGATAAGCCTTCTCGTCCGGCGCGCAGAAGCTCAGCGCAATCCCGTCCAGCCCGGCGCGCGCGGTGCGGCCGATCCGGTGGACATATTGCTCGGGCACATTGGGCAGCTCGAAGTTGATCACATGGCTCACCGCATCGATGTCGATCCCGCGCGCCGCGATATCGGTCGCGACCAGCACGCCGATCTCGCCCTTTTTGAACTGCTCCAGCGCTCGCTCGCGCTGCGGCTGGCTCTTGTTGCCGTGGATCGCGGCGGATCGGATCCCGGCGCTGATCAGGTGGCGCACAACCCGGTCGGCGCCATGTTTGGTGCGGGTGAACACCAGGCACTTGGCGAACTCCGGCTGGCGCAGCGTCAGTGTCAGCAGCGCCTGCTTCTCGGCCTGGTTTACGAAGGTGACCAGCTGCGTTACCCGCTCGGCGGTAGTGGCGACCGGCGCCACGGCGACCTTCACCGGGTTGGAAAGATAGCGCCCGGCAAGCTCTGCAATGGCGGTCGGCATCGTTGCCGAAAAGAACAGGCTCTGGCGCTGGCGTGGCAACAGCCCGGCAATCCGCTTCAGCGCATGAATGAAGCCGAGGTCGAGCATCTGGTCGGCCTCGTCGAGCACCAGCACTTCCACGCTGTCGAGCAGCAGGGCGCGGCGATCGATGAGATCGAGCAAACGGCCCGGCGTGGCGACCAAAACGTCAACCCCCGAATAGAGCTGCTTTTCCTGGCGCGGGATCGGCACGCCGCCGAACACCGTCATGATGGTCAGCTTCATGTTCCTCGAATAGGCCCGAAAGCTGTCGGCGATCTGGGTCGCCAGCTCGCGGGTCGGCGCCAGCACCAGCACCCGGGTCGCGAGCTTCTTGCGCGGCGCCGGGTTGCCGTGGAGATAGTTCAGGATCGGCAGCGCGAAGGCCGCCGTCTTGCCGGTGCCGGTCTGGGCGATGCCCAGGAGATCCTTGCCTTCGAGCGCCGGCGGGATCGCCTGCAGCTGAATCGGGGTAGGGGTTTCATAACCTTCTGCCGCAAGCGCTGCGAGAAGGGGCTCGGCCAGGCCGAGGCTGTTGAAGTCGGTCAAAGGATATTCTTTCCAGTCTGGCACGCGCTGCCGATCTGGCGGAGCGGACCTGCCAGACATCCCGCATGGCAGGAATGTCATCGTTTGGAGCAGCGCAAAACCCGGGGTCGGTTCGGAGGTTAAGCCCCTCCGCATCGATCATGCGCCCCGGCGACTGTCTTCCTTCGCACACCCGAAACCGGGCGGAGGCCATCGCTGCGGTGCGGCATATGGGGGAAAGCGGGCCGGGACGCAAGATGCGGCCGGCAGCAGAGCCGCCGGGTGCGCCTGTTCAGCTCCTCCCCTGCAAGGAGAGGTGGCCCTCAGGGCCGGAGGAGTGTCACGCTGGACAGTGAAGCCCGAGGGTCGGGCAAAGCCCGCCCTCTCCGTGCGAGCAAATCAGGAAAGGCAGAAGAGCAAGAGCGTGGCAAAGCCACGCCGTCGGCCGGGTTCCGGGTCGGGCTGCGCCCGTTCCCGGCCCCGCCGGCCGGGCACTGCGTGCGGGTCCGTGGAATAGTGCTGTGCACTGTCCACGGCCGCACTTGGCCTTACGCTGGCGCCAGGTGCGGGTGGCCCACATGGCTCTTTCGGTAGCCATAGAAATAATAGAACACGAGCCCGATCGCAGCCCAGCCGAGGAACATGAGCTCGGTGTAGCCGGACAGCTGGAAGAACAGGAATACGCAGCCTGCGGTTGCCAGCGGCGCCACCAGCCAAACCAGGGGCGTGCGGAAGCTGCGGGCCCGCTCGGGCTGGGTGCGCCGCAGGATCATCACCCCGATCGCCACCAGCGCGAAGGCGAATAGCGTTCCCGAATTGGAGATGTCGGCCAGGGCCCCCACCGGGAACAGCGCCGCGAACAGGGCGACGAACACGCCGGTGCACAGCGTCACCACGTGCGGCGTGCCGTATTTCGGGTGCAGCTTCGCGAAGAACTCCGGCAGCAGACCGTCGCGGCTCATCACGAAGAAGATGCGCGTCTG
This sequence comes from Sandaracinobacter sp., assembly GCA_031425455.1. GTDB lineage: Bacteria > Pseudomonadota > Alphaproteobacteria > Sphingomonadales > Sphingomonadaceae > Sandaracinobacteroides. The sequence goes on from JANPJJ010000090.1 coordinate 5,883, forward strand.
GCCGAACATCATCATCAGCACGACCGACGGCAGCGCGAGGCCTGCCGCAATCGCCACCAGGTCCCCGGCCCAGCCATGGCCGATCTCACGAAGCACGAAGGCAAGTGCTTCCTTGGAGGCCGCAAGTTCCCCTGTCGGTTGCGCGCCGACCGTGCCGATCGCGCCCGCGGCCACCAGCAGATAGATGACGGTGCAGATCGCCAGCGAGCCGATCAGCCCGATCGGGATGTTGCGCTGTGGATTGATGGTCTCCTCGGCTGCGGTCGACACCGCATCGAACCCGACATAGGCAAAAAAGATCGAGGCCGCAGCTGCGGCCACGCCGACCGTCACCATATTGCCGGTAATCGGATCCACGACGTTACGCGCGAAGAAGCCGTTCGGAGCGAAGGGCTGGAAGTTGGCGGCATCGATCGCGGGAACCGCAAGCACGATGAACAGGGCCAGGGCCGCGACCTTGATGGCGACCAGCACGGCGTTGAACCGGGCGCTTTCCTTGGTGCCCCGGATCAAAAGCAGCATCACCAGCAGCGCAATGCCCATCGCCGGCAGGTTGATCAGGCCAGGCGTCTTGTCGAACGGGCCGTTGGTGAAGGTGGTGGGCACGGAAACGTTGAAGATTTCCTCGACCAGCCGGACCATATAGCCCGACCATCCGACGGAGACCGCGGAGGCTGCGATCGCATATTCCAAAACCAGCGCCCAACCGACCAGCCAGGCGACAAGTTCCCCCATGGTGCCATAGCTGTAGGTGTAGGCCGAGCCCGAAACCGGGATCATCGAGGCCATCTCGGCGTAGCAAAGCGCCGCGAGTGCGCATACGGTCGCGGCCATGATGAAGCTGATCATCATGGCGGGGCCGGCCTTGGTGGCAGCCTCTGCCGTCAGCACGAAGATACCGGTGCCGATGATGGCGCCGATTCCCAGCATGGTCAGCTGAAAGCCGCCAAGCGTGCGGGTCAGCGCCTTTCGCTCGGCGGTTGCCAGAATATCGTCGAGCGGCTTCACGCGCCAGAAAAGCATTCATGTCCTCCTGACCCGCTGTGGGGCCTTGTCCCTTGGTGCATCCCCGAATGCGCCCGACCGTGGTGCGCTTTTTTGTCCGGGTCAAGCGATGCTGCGGTCAGCCGCGCGACAGCATCGGGCCCAGCGGCCGGCCGGCAAAGATGTGCACGTGCAAGTGCGGCACTTCCTGATGGGCATCGATGCCGGCATTGGCGAGGATACGGTAACCATCCGCTTCCAGCCCGAGCTGGCGGGCCACTTGCCCGACCGCGCGCCAGAACCCCGCGATCAGCTCGGCCGGTGCCTTTGCGCTGAAATCGGCCAGGCTGACATAAGGGCCCTTCGGGATTACCAGCACATGCACCGGCGCCTGCGGGCTGATATCATGGAAGGCGAATGCATGATCGTCCTCATAGACCTTCTTCGCCGGGATCTCGCCGCGCAGGATCTTGGCGAAGATGTTGTTCGGGTCATAGAGGGCGCCGTTTGCCACGCTCATGCCATTCTCCCGGCTTTCTCGGCCAGGCCCGAGACGCCCTCGCGTCGCTCCAGCTCGGCCTTCACCTGTGACAGCGTCAGGCCGCGCTCGCCCAGCAGGATCAGCAGGTGAAACATCAGGTCGGCCGCTTCGGCCACCAGCGCCTCGTCGTCCTGAGCCACAGCAGCGATCACGGTTTCGACGGCTTCCTCGCCCAGCTTTTCGGCAAGCTTCAGCCGGCCGCGCGCCAGCTGCTTCGCGATATAGCTGTCGGCTGGCTCGCCCGCTGCCCGGCGCCCGGCGATCAGGGCCTCCAGCCGCTGCAGGATGTCGCTCATGCTGCCACCCATTGCGGGCGCACGGCCACGCCCGCGGCCGCAAGCGCCTGCCGGGCGTCGGCGATGCTCGCCTCGCCGAAGTGGAACAGGCTGGCCGCCAGCACGGCAGAGGCGCCGCCTTCGGTCACACCGGCCACCAGATCCTCCAGACTGCCGACGCCCCCCGACGCGACCACGGGGACCGGGACGGCAGCCGAGACGGCGCGGAGCAGCGGCAGATCATAGCCACTGCGCGTACCATCCCGGTCCATCGAGGTCAGCAGGATTTCGCCGGCGCCCAGTTCGGCCACCTGACGGGCAAAAGCGACCGCATCGATTCCGGTCGCGCGGCGGCCGCCGTGCGTGAAGATCTCCCAATGACCCTGCCCGACCGATTTGGCGTCGATCGCAACTGTGATGCACTGCTCGCCGAAGGTGCGTGCCAGCTCTCCCACCAGCTCCGGCCGGGCCACTGCGGCACTGTTCACCGACACCTTGTCGGCGCCGGACCGCAGCAACGCCTGCACGTCTTCAGGGGTGCGCACGCCGCCGCCCACTGTCAGCGGCATGAAACAATGTTCGGCGGTCTCGCGAACGATGTCGAGCAGGATGGCGCGGTCCTCGTGGCTGGCGGTGATGTCCAGAAACACCAGCTCGTCGGCGCCGGCCGCATCATAGCGGGCGGCGGCTTCCACCGGGTCTCCGGCGTCGCGAAAGCCCACGAAGTTCACGCCCTTTACCACACGACCGTTGGCGACATCCAGGCAGGGAATGATGCGGACAGCGAGCGTCATCGGCAGGCGTCCAGCGCCTTTTTCAGCCCGATCCGTCCATCGTAAAGAGAGCGGCCGGCGATCACGCCTTCGATGCCCTTTTTCATGCGCAGAGCGCGAATCTCGGCCAGCTCGGCAAGCCCGCCGGATGCGATCACGGGCAGCCGGACCGCCTTGGCGAGCGCAGCGGTGGCTTCGGCGTTGATCCCGCTCAGCAGCCCGTCGCGGCCTACATCGGTGAACAGCAGTGCCGCGACTCCGGCGTCCTCGAACCGCCGCCCTAGGTCGGCGACCGGCACGTCGGAGATGTCGGCCCAGCCCCGGGTCGCGACCATCCCGTCGCGCGCATCCACGGCGACGACGATGCGAGCCGGATGGTCGCGCGCTGCCGCCCGCACAAGGCCCGGGTCGGTGAGGGCCGCGGTTCCGATGACGACGCGAGCAACCCCCAGCCGGAACCAACGCTCGATTGCCGCCATGTTGCGGATGCCCCCGCCCACCTGCACCTTCGCCGCCGTGGCTTCCAGGATCGCTTCGACGGCAACGGCGTTCCGCGCCTCGCCGGCGAAGGCGCCGTCCAGGTCCACCACATGCAGCCAGCTCGCCCCCGCGTCGGCGAAGGCGCGCGCCTGCGCCGCGGGATTGTCGGCATAGATGGTCGCCCGGTCCATGTCGCCTTCTGCCAGCCGCACGACATTGCCGCCCTTCAGATCGATTGCCGGATAGAGAGTGAAAGGCATCAGGGCTTCCAGGCAAGCCAGCGCGCGAGCAGGTCGAGCCCGTAGCGTTGGCTTTTTTCGGGATGGAACTGGCAGCCCAGCATGTTCTCGTGCTGGACCGCCGCCGGCACCGGGCCGCCATAGTCGACGGTGGCAGCGACCTGCGCCGGGTCCGCGCCTTCCAGCGCATAGCTGTGCACGAAATAGGCATGGCCGGCACCGACCAGCTCTGGCGCTGCGCCTGGAATGGCGGTTTTGGAAGGGCGCACTTCGTTCCAGCCGATCTGGGGAATCTTCAGGCCAAGCCCGGCGTCGGGGGCCATGCGGCGAACCGCGCCCCTCACCCAGCCCAGACCCTTGTGGATGCCGAATTCATGGCCTTCGTCCGCCATCAGCTGCATGCCGACGCAGACGCCAAGGAACGGCACCCCATGGTGGCGAACGGCCTCTTCGAGCGCCTCTTCCAGCCCCGCCACGGCGCGAAGCGCAGCGGCGCAGGCGCCGAATGCCCCGACCCCAGGGAGCATGATCCGCTCGGCGGCGCGCACCTCGGCCGGGTCGGCAGTGACCCGAACCGCCCCGGCGCCGGCCGCCTCAAGCGCCTTCGCCGCCGACCTGAGATTGCCGGCGCCATAATCGATCAGGGCGACTGCCATGGTTCAGCCCAGCGTGCCCTTGGTGGAGGGAATACGCCCCGCCTGGCGCGGATCGATGGCGACAGCCTGCCGCAATGCCCGGGCCAGCCCCTTGAAGCAGCTTTCGACGATATGGTGATTGTTCTCGCCATAAAGCGTCTCGACGTGGAGCGTGATCCCGGCGGCCTGCGCGAAGCTGTGGAATACGTGGCGGAACAGCTCGCTGTCCATTTCGCCCAGCCGGCTCAGCGTGAAGTCGACTTTCCACACCAGGAACGGGCGGCCCGAAATGTCGAGGGCGACCCGGCTCAAGGTTTCGTCCATCGGAATCAGGGCGCTGCCGTAGCGGGTGATCCCGGCGCGGTCGCCCAGCGCATCGCGAAAGGCTTCGCCCAGGGCGATCGCGGTATCCTCCACCGTATGGTGCGCATCGATGTGCAGGTCGCCGACCGTCCGGATGTCGAGATCGAACAGCCCATGACGCGCCAGCTGCTCCAGCATATGATCGTAGAAGCCGATCCCCGTGCTGATCGAGCGCGCCCCGCTGCCGTCGAGATTGACTCCGACGTGGACGTCCGTTTCGGACGTCTTGCGGGAGACGGTAGCGGTGCGCGCATCCAGCGAGAGAGAGTGGGCCATTTCGGGTCGGGCCTTTCGCGGCCGATGTAGAGGAGAGCCGGGTCGAGGCCCGCGGCTATAGCAGGGGAGGGCGGGCGTTCAACCCGGGCTTGGCTTCAGCTTCCGTCCAGGCGCTTCATGTCGGACGATTGCACAAGGCGTAGCGATTTTTCGACCGGGGCCAATTCGGGGATCGGCTTCTTTCCCTTTTCAACCCCCATTTCGGGGAATTTGCGCGCCTTCGACAGAACACGCTGTTCCAGCGACCCGATGAAGTCATTATAGGCGCCCGAAGCCTCGCCGAGGTTGCGGCCAACGCGCTGGATATGCTCGGTCATCGTCGCGAGGCTCGTGTAGAGCTCGGCGCCAAGCTCCCCGATCGCACGCGCCTCCTCCGCCATCTTCTCCTGCCGCCAGACCATTGCGACCACCCGGGCGATCGCCAGCAGATTGGTCGGCCCCGCCAGCAGGATGCGCTGGTCGAGCGCCCAGCCGAGCAGGTCGAGATCCTGCTCCAGCGCGGCCGACAGGAAATTCTCGCCGGGCAGGAACATCACAACGAAGTCCGCTGACGCCGCGAATTCCTTCCAATAAGCCTTTTCCGACAAGCCTTTGGCATGATTGCGCACCGACAGCGCGTGCCGCTTCAGCGCCGCTGCCCGATCCGTCTCGCCCTCCGCCTCAGACGCTGCCAGATAATCCGCCAGCGAGCATTTGCTGTCCACCACCAGTTCGCGGCCGCCCGGCATTTTCAGCACCGCGTCCGGCCGCCGGCGGTTGCCGTCATCATCCTCCACACTTGCCTGCAGATGAAAATCGATGCCTTCACGCAGGCCCGCCATGTCCAGAACGTTGCGAAGCTGCGCCTCCCCCCACGCGCCCGACGCTTTGGACGACGACCGCAGCGCCGCCACAATTTTCCCGGCTTCGGCCTTCACCGCCGCCTGTCCCAGCGCCACCCCGGCCAATTGTTCCGAAAGCGAACCATAAGCCTGCTCGCGCTTTGTTTCCATTTCCTTCAGTTCCAGCCCATAGCGCCCCAGCGTCTCCCGCATCGGGACGACCAGATCCGCCAATGCCACCCTGCTTTCGTTGAGCCCCTTGGCGGCCTCTTCGCGGTGGCGCTTCAACGTCTCCTCGGATTGCAGCACGAACTGCCGCTGCGCGTTGGCCAGAGCTTCGGACGCAAGGCGCTGGAACTCGCCCTGCAACTGCTTCAGCTGCCCGGCATGCACGCGCTCGCGCTCTGCCAACGCTTCGGCCCCAGCCTTTTCCCGCGCGTCCTGGCCCGACTTCAGCGCTGCAAGCTCCGCTTCCAGCCGGGCCGCCCTCTGCACGAAAGGCGTCGCCGCATCGGCTTCGCGCTTCCAGGCGGCGACTTCGGCCACCGCCTGCCCCAGCTTTTCGCGCCGGTCCGCCAGATCGTTGCGGGCCATTCCCAAAGGCTTGCCCCACAGCAGCCACCCCGTCAGCAAAGCGAGCGCCAGGCAGCCGACGGCGACAAGCACGATCAGGATTTCAGGCGACATGGGCAGAACATTAGGCGAACATCTTCGCCTCTGTCACGCAGATTCGTGGGCCGCGGATTCTTGCGCCCCGGCGGTTCCCGTGGGAGCATGGGACATTGAGGGAGGCGCAACATGGAATTCGAGATCATCGCAGAGGGTCTGGCCTTCCCCGAGGGGCCTGTGATGATGGACGACGGCTCGGTCCTGGTCGTCGAGATTGCCGAAGGCCGCGTTACCCGCGTCACGACCGACGGCCGCAAGCAGGTGGTCGCCACGCCCGGCGGCGGCCCGAACGGCGCCGCGATCGGCCCGGACGGCGCGCTCTATGTCTGCAACAACGGCGGGTTCGACTGGAGCCGGATGGGGGATCTGCTGATTCCCGGCAATGCCGCGGCGGATTACTCCACCGGGCGGATCGAGCGCATTGATCTTGCGACCGGCAAGGTCGAGCGCCTCTACGACAGCTGCGACGGGCGCCGGCTCTCCGGCCCGAACGACATCGTCTTCGATGCCGACGGCGGCTTCTGGTTCACCGATCTAGGCAAGCATTTCGATCATCATACCGATCATGGCGGGTTGTTCCACGCGCGGCCCGACGGCAGCCGCATCGTGCAGGCGATTCACGGCCCCCATATGAACGGCGTCGGCCTCTCGCCAGACGGCCGTACCGTCTATACCGCGCTGACAGTCGTCGGCGACTTGCTGGCGTTCGACATCACAGCGCCGGGTGAAGTAGCGCCATCGCCGCTTGCGGCGCTCCCCGGGCGGGTGGTTGCCCGGTTCCCGCCACGCGTGCTGCTGGACTCGATGGCGATGCTGGCCGACGGGCGCATCGCCCAGGCAACGCTGATCGACCGCCCGGGCGTTGCCGTCGTCGACCCCGCAACCGGCGCGATCGAATTCACCGACTTTCCCGATCTCCTCACCACCAACATCGCATTTGGCGGCGCCGATATGCGCGATGCTGTCGTCTGCCTCTCCACCAGCGGGCGCCTGGCGCGCTGCCGCTGGCCCGAACCGGGGCTAAGGCTCAACTTCAACGCGTGAACGACCTGCCCGACCCCCGCGCGATTGCGCTGTTCCTAGACATGCTGGCGGCCGAACGCGGCGCGGCACCGAACACGCTCGCCGCCTATGGGCGGGACCTGGACGGGGCGTCGGAGGCGCTGGCCGGGCGGTTGGCAGGCGCCACCTCCGCCGATCTCGAAGGCCTGTTCGCCGGGTGGCATGCTCTCGCCCCGGCAAGCCTGTCCCGCAAGCGCTCGGCACTGCGGCGCTTCTTCGGATTTCTTGTTGCCGAAGGCATTCGCGCCGACAATCCGGCGCTGCGGATCGCCGCGGTGAAGCCCGGCCGCCCCTTGCCGAAGACGCTGTCGGTGGACGATGTCGGCCGCTTGCTCGCGATCGTCGATGCCGACCTTGCGGACGCGCCCACACCGCCGCGCATCCGGGTGAGGGCGCTGGTCGAGCTCCTTTACGGTTCGGGCCTTCGCGCCACCGAACTCGTGTCGCTGCCGCGCAACGCGATCCGCCCGCCGCAACCCTTCGCCATCGTGACCGGGAAGGGCAACAAGGAGCGAATGATCCCGCTGTCTCCCGCGGCGCTTGATGCCGTTTCGGCTCAACTGCAGCTCGTGCCCAGGGACAGTCGCTGGCTGTTCCCCTCCGGCAAGGGGCATTTCACCCGGGTTCGCCTCTACCAGGTGATGAAGGCGCTCGCCGCCCGCGCCGGGCTCGATCCGGCGCGCCTTTCGCCCCATGTGCTGCGCCATGCCTTTGCGACCCACATGCTGGCCAACGGCGCAGATCTTCGCACCTTGCAGACCTTGCTTGGCCACGCCGACATTTCGACGACCGAGATCTATACGCATGTTGACAGCAGCCGGCTGGTCGCCACGGTGCAACGCCTGCACCCGCTGGCGGATGAGTAAGCTATTTCGTCGCAAGAAGCGGCGTGGGGAGCCTTTTGCCGGTTCGCCTGCTATCACGTCTGTCGACCCTTTCGCCAAGGCCATGCCATCGTGACCCAGATGATCGTTTCCGAGCCGTCTTTCGTGGCAAGCGCCGCCGTTCCCGCCGTTGCTTATGTCAACCGGATTTCCACCGCAGTGCCCGGGCACGACGTGCATGTGGCCTTCGAAAAGTTCGTCGGCAGCCTTCTGGAAGGCCGTCGCGAGGCAGCGCTGTTCCGGCGCATGGCGGGGCGCTCTGGCATCGAGCGGCGCTTTTCCAGTTTCGAGCCGGTGGAGAACCCGGACGGTTTCGTAGCCGATACCGAAGGCTTCTACAGCCCCGGCGCCTTCCCCCCCACCAGCCGCCGCATGGCGCGCTATGCCGAAGTCGCCCCCGAGCTTGCCGGCCGGGCGATTGCGGGCCTGGAAACCGACCTGTCCGCCGTCACGCATCTGGTGCTGGCCAGCTGCACCGGCTTCATGGCGCCCGGCCTTGACCAGGTGCTGGTGCGCAATCTGGGCCTGGACCCCGGGGTGGAGCGTACCGTGGTCGGCTATATGGGCTGCTATGCGGCGGTGAACTCGCTCCGGCTGGCGCACCATATCGTCCGCTCCACGCCGTCTGCCCGTGTGCTGGTGGTGACGGTGGAGCTCTGCACGCTGCACTTCCAGGATACGCAGGAGGTGGACAAGCTGCTGTCCATGCTGCTGTTCGGGGACGGCTGCGCCGCTGCGCTGGTCACGGCGGAGGCGCAGGGCGTGGCACTGCACGATTTCCTCAGCTTCGCGCTGCCGGAGTCCGACGGACTGATCACCTGGGACATCGGGGACAGCGGGTTCGACATGCATTTGTCAGGGCAGGTGCCGCAGCGGATCCAGAAGGCGATGGCCGACGAGCGTGCCCGAAACGCGACCGATGGCGTGCTGCGCGGGCGGCATCCGGAGGACTATGCACTGTTCGCGGTCCATGCCGGTGGCAAGGCGATCCTCGATGCAGTGGAGAATGGGCTGGAGCTTGCAAAGGATCGGCTGGATTGGTCGCGCGGCGTGCTGAAGGATTTCGGCAACATGAGCTCGTCCACGCTGATGTTCGTGCTGCAGCGCATTTTGCAGACCGCCGCACCGGGCAATGGACTCGCGATGGCGTTCGGGCCGGGTCTGGCGTGCGAGACCTTTACCTTCCGGAAGCTGTAGCGCCGCCCCATGTGGCCAGATCTGTCGGCGCGCGCCGTGGAGCCCGAGTGGATGGACACGCAGCGGCTGGAACTCGACGATTTCGCTGCGGTGCTGGCCGACCTGGAGCAGGTCAACCGCCTGACCTTCGCGGCGCCGCCGACCATGGCGTTCCTGGCGCAAGCCACCGCGGGATGGCCGCGCGGCTCCGAACTCCGGGTCGCCGATCTGGGCTATGGCCAGGGAGAGATGCTGCGACGCATCCATCGCTGGGCCGAAGGACGCGGGCTGGTGCCCCGACTGACCGGGGTGGACCTGAACCCGCAATGCCGGGCGCTTGCGATGGCGAACACGCCCGCCGACATGACGATCGATTGGCACGAGGGCGACCTGTTCGGCTGGACCCCGGCCGATCCGCCGCATGTGATCCTCAGCGCGCTGTTCACGCATCACCTGGCCGAGCCCGACCTGATCCGGCTGCTTCGCTGGCAGGAGGCAACCGCCAGCCACGGCTGGTTCGTGAACGACCTGCACCGCCACTGGCTTGCCTGGGGCGGCTTTCGCGCACTGGCCTGGGCGGCGCGCTGGCATCCGATGGTGCAGCATGACGGAGCGCTGAGCGTGCGTCGCGCGTTCATCCGCCAGGATTGGGACGGGTTGCTGGCCGAGGCCGGCGTGCGGCACGCTTCGCTTCACTGGTACCCGCTGTTCCGGCTTTGCGTCGCCCGGCTGAAGGCAGCGCCGATCCCGGCATGAGCGTTCCCCCGCATGAGCGCCCCCCCGAATGAGCGCAACGCGGCACCCCGGCCCGTTGATCGTGGGCGGCGGGCTCGCCGGACCGGCGGCGGCCATCTGGCTTGCGCGCGCCGGGCAGGAGGTGCTGCTGTGGGAAAAGGAACGGGCGCCCGCGCACAAAATCTGTGGCGAGTTCCTGAGCTGGGAGGCGCAAGCCTGGCTTGGTGACCTGGGCCTCAGCCTGGAGACGCTGGGCGCCGTTGCGATCGATCGCGTGCGGCTGGTGACGGCGGCACGACAGGCGGCGGGGCCGCTCGGGTTCACGGCCCGCTCGCTCACGCGCCGCACGCTGGATGCGGCATTGCTCGACCTTGCCGCATCGGCGGGCGCCAAGGTGCAGCGCGGCGTGGCCGCGCGCGAGGTCGGCGCGGACGGGACCGTCTCCGCCGGCTCGGTCGAGGTTCGCCCCGACCAGCTGCTGGTCGCCACCGGCAAGCATAATCTGCGCGGAATCGGCCGTGACGGCGCCGGGACGCTGAACCACCAGCTCGGGTTCAAGGCTTATTTCCGGCTTGCCCCGGCCGAGCGCACCGACCTTGCAGGCCATGTCGAGCTGATCCTGTTCGCCGGCGGCTATGCCGGGCTGCAAATGGTGGAGCGCGAGGCGGCCAATCTGTGCTTTCTGGTGTCGCCCGATCGCTGGAAGCGCTGCGACGGCGATTTTATGACGTTATTGGCCGACCTGTCCGTCGAGGTGCCGCACCTGGGCAAGCGTTTGGCGGGCGCCGTGCCGCTGCTGGACCGACCGCTCGCAATCTCCGGCGTGCCCTACGGCTTTCTGCATCCTGCACGCACGGGCGAACCGGGGCGTGCAGGCGAACCGGGCTGGCGGCTGGGCGATCAGGCGGCTGTCATCCCGAGCTTTACCGGAGACGGCATGAGCCTGGCCCTGCACAGCGCCCGGCTGGCGACGGCAGCGCTGCTGACGGGGCGCGGGGCGGGCGACTATTACCGGGAGCTGCGCCGCGACGCCGGCGGCGCAGTGCGGCGCGCGACATGGTTGCAACGGCGGGCGGAAGGCGACCGACTGGGGGAACGGGCAGTGGCGGCACTTGGGCTGGTGCCGGCGCTGGCGCGGCTGGGGGCGCGGTTCACGCGGCTGTCGGCGGGGGCGGTCGGGCGAGCGCGGATGCTGTAACCCCCTCTCCGTTCAGCCAAATCCGACCTGCGGTTTTAGGGAAGAGGCGCCTGCCCCAGCGAAGGCTGGGGGCGCGCCAAGTGAGCGGGGTGAGGGGAGGGCGATCTCGTGGGCCGGCCGGCGGCAAAGCCGCCAAGTCCGGCGGGTTCGTGAGAGCGCAGACAGCAGGAAAGAAGAGCTCGGCAGAGCAGCCCCGTCGGTCCTGTCGGTTGCGGGACTCCCGCAACCGCAGGCCGACCGAGTTTTCGGCAAGTCTGCCGATTAGCGCTGTGCGCTAACGGCAGCCGCCTTCAGCTCAAATGTTTCGCCAGATGCTTGTTCATCTCGAACATCGTCACGCTGTCCAGCCCGAAGATCGGCTTCAGCTTGGCGTCCGCATTGATCCGGCGCCGGTCTTTCGGGTCCTGCAGGTCGTGCTTCTTGATATAGTCCCACACCTTCTTCACCACTTCGCCCCGGGCGAGCTTGTCGCTGCCGACGATGGCGGCCAGTTGCGGCGACGGCGTCAGTGGCGTCTGCAGCGCGTTCGGCTTGGCGGTCGGTTTCTTCTCGGCCATATGTCCCTCTCCCTTTATCCCCGCCGGTACGCAACCGGCTACTCGTTTCACGCGACCCGGCACCGCAGCCCGGTCCTGTTTGCAAAGACCGGCAACAGGTCGGCCGGCCGATGTGACACCCTCATTCCATCGCTTTGGCCCGGCGTCAAACGCCAAAGCTGCCAATATTGGGCAGAGTGGTGGTTTTTGCACTTCCACCGCGCGCGATGGCGCCGAAATGCGGGGCCGCTAATGGGGCGTACGCTGGTCTACTGTGCCCTTGGGGCAGCAGCGCTGGCATCCTCCGGAAGCCCGCCAAGCTCGCGGACAAGATTGGTGTAGGCGTCCAGATAGGCGAGCACGATCACCTGCCCGATCTCGGTATTCTCATAGGCGCCGCCGCCGCCGCCGCCGAAACCGCCGCCCAACATGCCGACGCCGCCGCCGAAGCCGATGTCCTTCTTCTTGGCAAAGCCCTCCACCAGCCGCTCCTGCTCGGTGGTGCGGGCATTAACGAGCGTCAGCGTGACGTTGGCCTCTTTCTTCTTGATGGAAAGCCCGCCGCCGATTGCCGCGCCTAGCCCGCCACCCAGCGCACCGCCGATCAAGCCGCCGAAGCCGCCCCCGCCGGAATTGGCGTTCCGCGTCACCAGATCGGGGACCACGAAGTAATCCGCCGCCTTCACTTGCGCCTTGCCGATGTTGGAGCCCCTCTGCAATTCCCCCGAATCCGCCAGCGCCCGTTCGATGTTGCGGCTGGCCAGCCCCTTGGAGCGGTCGACCAGGCCGAAGCAGCCCGATTTCATCACGAAAACCTTGATGATCGCTTCGGGAGAGCCGAGCTGAAGCGGCGCCCACCAGTTATTGTCAGGCTCCACAATGGCAATCGTGCCGAGCCGTTTGGTGCAGCGCGGAATCTCCGCGGTTTTCTTCACCTGCTCCTTGCGGGCGCCCGATTGCGCCGCTGCCGGCGCGCCTGTCGCCACCAGCATGGCGGTCGCCGCCAGCGCTGCCCTCATCGTCATCGAAATAGCCATTGTCTTGCCCCTGCTGCCGAACCACCCGCTGCCAAACGCTTGTGCGACCCCACAGGCCTGTTCCGGCCCTTTCCGGGACGCTGCGCCAGTAGCACGCAGCGCATCGCCGGAGCCTGCCCACTATCGGCAAGCCATGTGCCTGTGCAACCCGGAACCGCGCCGCTCAGCCGCGTGGCAAGCGGAAACGGTGTTAATGACGCCTCGAATCGTCGGCCTTGCGACAGGGGCTGAAACGATGGTTCCAAACCGTCTCACGGGCCTTGCTCGCCTGACGCAATCGCCGGAAACTTGCGAAAATGCCACAGTTTGCGACGATTTCTTTCGGCCCAGTGGTAAGCCGTTGCGGCGAAGGTATCACAAGTTTACAGTTAATGGCCGTGGATGATGCTATTGGCGTGTCGTGTGGCGATTTGAAGGCGTACCCTGCGGGGCTCCCCGCCCGGGCAGCTGAGAACGGAAGAACAAGAATGCGGTGCGCAGTCCTGGATGACGATAAGGCCCAGACCGAGCTGGTGGCAAAGCTGCTGGCGGAGGCGGGTTATCAGTGCGAAGTGTTCCACCAGGGGCGCTCGTTGGTGAACCGGCTGCGGCAAGACACGTTCGATCTGCTCGTGATCGACTGGAACATGCCCGGCATGTCCGGGATCGAGGTTCTGGAGACGGTACGCCAGGGTCAGCACGCCAGCCTGCCGGTCCTGATGATCACCAGCCGTGCCGACGACGAGGATGTGGTGACCGGCTTGTCGGCGGGTGCCGACGATTATATCGTGAAGCCGCTGAACCCCGTGATCTTCATGGCGCGTGTGGATGCAGCGCTTCGCCGTGCCAATCTCAACCGGCCGCAGCGTTCGGCAGCGAGCTTCGGCGTCTATACCTTCGACGTGCCCACCGAAACGGCGACCGTTCACGGCGAGGCGGTGAAGCTGACAGCCAAGGAAATGGCCCTGGCGATGATGCTGTTCGAGAATCTCTCGCGGCCGCTGTCGCGCAGCTATCTTCTGGAATCGATCTGGGGCCAGAACCCTGAGGCCGAGACCCGCACGCTCGACGCCCATGTGTCGCGCATCCGCTCCAAGCTGAACCTGCGCGCCGAAAACGGCTATCGCGTGCTTCCGGTCTATTCCTATGGCTACCGGCTGGAGCCGACCAACGCGCTGGTGACCAGCGACGAGCCCGAACCGGAAGTGGCGACCTGATGCATCGCGCCGCGCCTGCCTTCCTGCTGCTGTTGGCAGCAACCGCGCCTGCCCTGCCGCAGGTCACGCGGATGGAGCAGCGCGCGCGGGCCCAGGCCGAGACCAACGACGAGATCATCACCTATGTGACGAAGCCCGGCGATACGCTGCAATCGCTGTCGGCAAAATGGTTCGTCCGCGCCCAGGACTGGCGCCGCGCACAGGCGCTGAACAAGCTGAAGGACGGCGCAATTCCGGTCGGCACGAAGCTCCGGCTGCGCGCGACCTGGCTGAAGACCACGCCGATCAGGGCCGAACTCGCCGCCTTCCGCGGCGACGTGAAGATCGTGACCGCGGGCGAGGCACGCAGCGCCGCCAAGGGCATGGCGCTGGCCGAAGGCGACGTGATCGAAACCGGGACCAACGGCTTTGCGACGCTGGTGCTGCCCGATGCCAGCATGGTGTCGCTGCCGTCGGCCAGCCGGATCCGGCTCGCTCGGCTGCGCCAGGTGCCGATGTCGGAGTCGGTCGATCGCCGCTTCACGCTGGAGCAGGGCAAGTCCGAAGCTCGGGTCACGCCGATGGCGAACCCGGCGTCGCGCTTCCTGATCACCACGCCGGTCGCGGTGGCCGCCGTCCGCGGCACGATGTTCCGAGTAACCTTCACGCCCGAGAGCATGAAGCAGGTCACCGAAGTGACCGAGGGCAAGGTCGGCGTCGGCAAGCTGGACAGCAGCGCCAACCTGCGCACGGCCGAAACGCTGGTGCTGGCCGATTTCGGCAACATCGCGACCGCCAACGGCGTGTCGCGCGCGTTCGCGCTTCTCGCGGCGCCCGCGATCGAAACGCCCGAGCGCGTGCAGACCGAGAGCGCCGTGACATTCCGCATCAAGCCGGTGTCCGGCGCGACCCGCTATCGGGTGGAAGTGGCCACCGATGCGCAATTCGTCGACCGGCTGGCCTCGATGGAATTCTCCGGTACGACGGCTCGGTTCGAAGGCATCCAGGACGGCAATCTGTTCGTCCGAGCGTTCGCCGTCGACGGCCGCGGTCTCACCGGCAGGCCCGGCGTGGCGCCGTTCGAGCGCCGGATCGACCCGGCCATTGCGGCGAAGCAGCGCGAGGGCAGGGAACGCGACGAGCGGCTGGCGGCGCTGGAAGCGCTCGGCGAGCGCGAAGACGATGGCTATCGTTGGTTCAACCAGCCCGGGCCGGCAACCAGCGCAGACGGCGGCAGCGCCTTGGTGGGCGACGACACGCCCGTGGTCGGCACCGACGAAGCGGGCGCGCTCGAGGAATTGCCCGAGGAAGGCGATCTGGGCGAAGATCCCTGGGGCATCGATCCCCTGCCAGGCGGTTCAGTCGGCTCAGGCGGCGGCGGAAGCTCATCGGGCGGCGGCTCATCGGGCGGCGGCTCATCGGGCGGTGGCTCGGCGGGCGGTGGCTCATGGGGCGGTGGCTCATGGGGCGGCGGCTCATCGGGCGGTGGATCCGGTGGTGGCGGGTCTGGCGGTGGCGGTTCTGGCGGTGGTGGGTCTGGCGGCGGCGGTTCTGGCGGTGGCGGTTCTGGCGGTGGTGGGTCTGGCGGCGGTGGGTCTGGCGGTGGTGGCACCGGCGGATCGGGTGGCGGCTCTGCCCCCGGCACTGGCGGCACGGACGGTTCCGGTGGCGGCACAGCTCCGGGCACCGGCGGGTCCGGCGGTTCGGGTGGTTCCGGCGAAGGTGGCGCGTCCGGTGGCACTGGCGGCAGTGCCGGCGGCCCGGGTGGCTCCGGCGGTGCCGGCGGCTCAGATGGAGGGTCTGGCGGCGGTACCGGCGGAGCAGGCGGCTCTGGTTCAGGTTCAGGCGGTTCGAGCGGTTCGGGTGGCGGCGGCTCGGGCGATGGCGGTTCAGGCGACGGCGGCACCAGCGGCGGCGGCACCGGTTCGGGTGGGACCGATGGGGTCGGCGGCACAGGCGACGGCACGGACACCGGTGGAACCGGCGGCTCGGGCGGCAGTGGCGGCGGCGGGACGGGTGGCAGCGGTGGCGGCAGCGATGACGGCGGTTCGGGTACCGGCGGTTCGGGCGGCGGCGGCGTGGTGGTCATCGTGACCCCGCCCGACCCGCCGACAGGCGTTCCCCCGGGCGGCGGTGGCGCACCTGGCGGTGGCCCCGGTGGTGGTGGTGGAGCCGGCGGCGGCAGCGGCGGCGGTACGCCTCCGGCGCCGGGCGTGCCGGAACCTGCGGCCTGGGCCATGATGATCGCCGGCTTCGGTCTGATCGGCGCTGCGTTGCGCCGGCGTCGGCGGCAGATGCCGGGCGGCCGGCTCGCTTGAGCCCCGCGCCACGCCGCGCTAGGCGCTTGCCGTGCCGATCTTCATGTTGAACCGCCCACAGTCATGAACGCGCCGGACCATCCGGTGGCTTCCACAGCAGCGGCGCCCACCGCAGTGCAACCCGAAGGTGCCGCGCCGGCCGAAGAGTTCAGCTTTCGCAGCGGGCGGATGCTGGCCGAATGGTGGGCCGTGCTCGTCATCGCGACGGTCGCGATCGTTGCGATCAGCTTCCTGTCGCCGCCGGTCCGTGCCGACAACCTGTTCTACGATCTGGTACTGCGGCTGAACCCGCCGCCGGCCAGCCAGCGCATCCTGATCGTCGCTATCGACAATCCGAGCCAGGGGGAACTCGGCCGATGGCCCTGGCCGCGCGAGGTGCACGCCCAGCTGATCGACCAGCTCAGCACGGGCGGAGCCGCCGCGATCGGCTACGACGTGCTGTTCGCGGAGCCCTCGAAGTCGCCGGGCGCCGATGCGCGCCTGGCCGAGGCCGTCCGCCGCAACGGGCGCGTCGCCTTGTCGTCCTACATCGAGATTCCCGGGCCCAACGGCGCGCCCGCCCGCCGCGTGCCCCCCGTCGAGCCGTTGAATTCGGCCGCGCGAGGCCATGGCCATGTGCTGGTCCGCCCCGATCGCGACGGGGTGGTGCGCGGGATCGACCGGCTGGCTGATGCCAATGGGCAACGCAACCTGCACATGGGGGAAGCGGTCGCCGCGATCGTCACCGGCAACGAGCGAGTCCTTGCAGCGCCGCTTCCCGCCCCCGAAGCGCCGGTTTATGCGCCCGAGCGCGACCTTATCCCGTTTGCCGGCCCGGCCGGCACCTACGCCCAGCTCAGCTTTTCCGATGTCGTCGCCGGGCGGGTCCCCGCAGACCTGCTGCGCGACCGGATCGTGCTCGTCGGCGCCACGGCGTCCGGGATGGGCGACCGCTTTTCGACCCCGATGTCGGGCACGCTGGAGACGATGGCCGGGGTCGAGCTGCACGCCAACTATCTCGACAGCCTGCTGGCAGACCGGATGATCCACGCGGTGCCACCCTGGGCGTGGCAGCTGTTCTCGCTCGCGCCGGTCTGGATGCTGATGCTGAGCCTGTTGTTCCTCGGCCCGCGCATCAACCTGTGGGTCGGGCTGGGTCTCGGCGTCGGCGTGTTCGTGGTTACGATGCTCAGCCTGGCGCTGTTCCGGATCTGGCTGCCCCCCTCGATGGCGCTGATCGCGATTGCGCTGATTTTCCCGCTGTGGGGCTGGCGCCGGCTCGATCTTGCCAGCCGCTACATGGTGGCCGAACTTCGCGAACTGCGCGCCGAAAAGACGGTGCTGCCGCGCCACCAGCGCGAACTGTCGGGCGATCCGGTGGAGCGCCAGATCATCCTGATGCACGAGGCGATCCGCGACGTGCGCGATCTTCGCCGCTTCGTCGCTCAATCGCTCGACAGCCTGCCCGATGCCGCCTTGGTCACCGATCTCGACGGTCGGGTGCTGATTTCCAACGACGCTGCGGATGCACTGTTCGAGCCGCGCCTTGCCGGCACGCTCTTGAACCGCCCGCTCGACGAGGTGTTCCGTTGCCTCGATGCCGACCCGCGCCTGCCGGATCCGCGCGCGGTGGAACTGCTCGCCGCCATGCAGGCGATGACCCTTCCTCCCGAAGGGGGCTACGAGACGCGGCTGCCCGACGGCACCTCGCTCGAAGTCAGGGTCGCCTTCTTCACCGATGCCGATCGGCGGCCGCTGGGCTGGATCGCGCGTTTCGCCGACATCACCCAGCTTCGCGCCTCCGAACGCCAGCGCGAGGATGCGCTCCGCCTGCTGACGCACGACATGCGCGCGCCGCAGGCCTCGATCCTGGCGGTTTTGGAGTCCGAGGGGAAGAAAGTGCCGCCCGACCTCGCCCGGCGGCTGGAGCGCTACGCCCACCAGACGCTGAGCCTTGCCGACGATTTCGTCCATCTGGCGCGCGCGGAAAGCGGCCGCTTCGTGGTGGAGACGTTCAACCTGTCGGAAGCGCTGCTCGACGCCGTCGACGATCTCTGGCCGTTGGCCGATGCCAAGCGAATCCGGATCATTTCCGACGTGCCCGAGGCGGAGGCGCTGGTCACCGGCGATCGCGCGCTGCTGACACGGGCGCTGGCGAACCTGCTGGGCAATGCCATCAAATACAGCGACGAGCGCACCACGATCGAGGCGCGCAGCCGGATCGACCCGCGGGAGATCGTGGTCGAGATCGCCGACCAGGGGCGGGGCATCGCCGCCACGGACCTGCCCAAGCTGTTCGAGCCGTTCCGGCGGCTCGCACCGCCCGAAGGCGCTCCGGCTGCCTCGGCGGCGCCCGGCGCCGGGCTCGGCCTCGCGTTCGTGAAGGCCGTGGTGGAGCGGCATCGCGGCACCGTCAGCGCCACGTCCGACGAGGGCAAGGGATCGGTGTTCGGCATGCGCATCCCGCGCGCGGCGGATTAGCCTATCATCGCCTTTGCCGCCTCGTAATCCGCTTTGCCGTTCGGCGCGCGCGGTACTTTCGTCACCGGGACGACCCGCTTCGGCGCCTTGTAGCCGGCCAGCTGCCTGCGCACATGCGCGATCAGCTCCGCCTCGGTCGCGGCGCTCAGCGTCTCCACGATCGCGTTCACGGCCTGGCCCCATTTTTCGTCCGGCACCCCGAACACCAGCGCGTCCTCGACGGCGGGATGGGTCTTCAGGGCTTCCTCCACTTCTTCGGGGAAAATCTTCTCGCCGGCGGAATTGATGCACTGGCTGCCCCGGCCCAGCAGCAGGATGGCGCCGTCCGGCTCCAGCACGCCCCAGTCGCCGGGCATGGTATAGCGCACGCCATCCACCGTCACGAAGGTCCGGGCGCTCTTCTCGGGGTCTTTCCAGTATCCCAGCGGCAGCAGTCCGGTGCGGCCGACCCGGCCGGGCACGCCAGGCTCGGTCACGATGCGCATGTTGCCTGCCTCATCCGGTTCGCTGATCAGGACGGTGTTGGGGTCGTGTTGGAACCGGGTCGGCGCGGTGGGATCGGCGGCGGTGGAGACCGACGCGCCGTAGCCGAGCCCCTCCGACGAACCATAGGCATCGAAGCAGATCATCGTGGGGCAGTGCGCCAGCAGTCCGGCCTTCACTTCGGGCGACCACATCGTGCCGGACGAGATCATCATGCCGACTTGCCCGAGCTTGCCCCCGCCGGCGTCCAGCGTGCGCAGGATCGGCCTGGCAAACGCATCCCCGACGATCACGCAGACATCGGGGGAATGGCGTTCGCACAGGCGAAGCGCCTCCTCCGGCTCGAACCCGCGTCCGGTGGTGGTGATCACCGTGCCGCCGAGCCCCAGCGAATAGATGCCCATCAACAGGCCGGTGCCGTGCATCAGCGGCGGCAGCGCCAGCAGCGTGCGCCGCGCTTGGCCCGCCAGGATCGCGTCGACATGGGCTTCCAGGCTCGCCGGCCCGGGCATTCCCGGCAGCGGTGCGCCGCCGCCCAGCAGGGTCCACAGCGCGCCCTGTTCCCACATCACGCCTTTGGGCATGCCCGTGGTGCCGCCAGTGTAGATGAATAGCTGGTCGGCGGCATCGTGCGCCTGTGGCGAGAGCGCAATGGCGCTGTCCGCCACCGCGTTGAAATCCTGTGCCCAGGCGGGGGCGCTTCCGCCCACCTGCAACCACAGCTTCACCTGCGGCAGGCGCTCTCGCAACGTGCCGAGCAGGTCGGAAAATTCGCAATCGAACACAACGACGGCGGCGTCCGAGTTGTCGACGATATAGAGCAGCTCCTCGCCGGTGTAGCGGTAGTTGACGTTCACATGCACCATGCGCGCCTTGAAGGCGGCCGCAGTGGTAGTGAGATAGGCGGGCGAGTTGCGCATCAGGTGCGCGACCTTGTCGCCGGCCGTCGCGCCGGCCCCCAGGAACGCTGCAGCGAGCGCATCGGTGCGGCGGTGGAAGCTGGCCCAGTCCACCACCTCGTCGCCGTGCACAAGCGCCGGGGCCGACCCCAGCCGATCCCCCAGTGCGGTCAGAACCTGGCCGAACGAAAACATGTCTTTCTCCCACTCCCGGGGATCGCATTGACATCGGCGCACGACCCGGCGCAACCGCGCAATATGGACAGAGGCGGTCTTCGCCGGGATGGGATCAGCATGCGCGCCTGGTGTGTCGAGCGACTGGACGGGATCGAGGGCCTGGCGCTGGTCGAACGGCCGGCGCCGCCGCCGCCCGGGCCGGGGGAAGCGACGATTGCGATGACGGCAGTCGGCCTCAACTATCCCGACCTCCTGATGCTGTCAGGCAGCTATCAGTATCGCCCCGAGCTGCCGTTCACGCCGGGGATGGAAGGGGTCGGCCGCGTGGTCGCGGTGGGGGAGGGTATAGCGGGCGACCTGCTGGGGCATCGGGTGCTGGTCGGCGGCCGGGCGGGGCTGCTGGCCGAACGGGTAACTTTGCCGATCGCCGCCCTGCGCGACGTGCCCGAAGCCTTGGGCGATGCCGAGGCGGCTGCCTTCACGACGGGTGCGCTGACCGCCTGGGTCGCGCTGGCCGTTCGCGGGCGGCTGGCGGTCGGCGAGCATCTGCTGGTGCTGGGCGCGGGCGGCGGCATGGGGCTGGCGGCGGTCGCGCTGGGGGCGGCGCTGGGCGCCCGGGTGACGGCGGTCGCGTCCACCGCCGCAAAGCGGGATGCTGCACTGGCAGCAGGCGCCGATGCCGCGCTGGCGATCAACCGCGAGAAGCCGGAGTTCGCCGCCCTGAAGGGCCAGGTCGATGTGCTGTTCGATCCTGTTGGCGGGGCGGCGGTGCTGCCCGCGCTCAAGACGCTGCGCTGGGGCGGGCGCTATCTGGTGATCGGCTTCGTGGCAGGCGCCCCCGTTGCGGTGCCGACCAACCTGGCGCTGCTGAAAGGGTTGGAAATCATCGGCGTGCGCGCCGGGGAAGCCGGCCGGCAGGATCCCGCCGTAGGCCGATCGGCGCTGGCGGCGATCGACCGGCTTGCCGGGGAAGGCCGGCTGCATCCCCATGTCGGGCTGGCAGTAGGGTTCGAAGAGGCGCCGGCGGCGTTCCGGGCGATGGCCGATGGGCAACTGGTCGGCAAGGCGGTGATCCGGGTCTGCGAAGGCTGAAAGGAACCACGGCGACGTTGGCGCGTTCCCTCCTCCGACAGGATCATCGAGGAGAGATATGATGTCGAAGTTGCCGCTGATTGCCGTTCTGGTTGCCCCGCTTCTGCTGGCCGCCTGCAATACCACTGCCGGTGTGGGCAAGGATGTGAAGTCCGCCGGCTCCGAGTTGGAGAAGGCCGCGAACGACGCCAAGGATTGAGCTGCGGCCGAGCCGCCGCGGCAGGACGACCGGTTGACCGAATCGTCCCCGTCGGTCATTGCCGGCCGGTCGGCGGGCTTCGGCCCGGCGGCGCTGCGGGAGAGTGTTCCCCGGGTGCGGACCGTCGGTCTCGTCCGGGGCGCCGCCGAAGGAGCAACCGCCCCCGGAATCTCTCAGGCCACCGGACCGCAGCGACGCATCTTTTACGGGTACGACAGTCTGGAAAGCGCGTCGGACAGCCGGCGCCACCGAAGGGGTAACCCCTGGATTTGCTCCGGGGTCAAAGCTCTCAGGTCTCGTGACAGGCGGGGGCGGGCAGCCGGTATCGGGCCGGTTGCAGTCACGAGGACGTGCGCATGGCGCAAGACAACATGTCGCAAAAGAGCGAGACCGACCTGAAGCTCCTGCCCCTGGACGGGCTGCATCGAGCGCTCGGCGGGCGCATGGTGCCGTTCGCCGGCTATGCAATGCCGGTGCAATATCCGGCCGGGGTGATGGCCGAGCATCTCTGGACGCGGGCAGAAGCCGGTCTGTTCGACGTGAGCCACATGGGCCAGCTGCTGCTGGAAGGCGAGGGCGCCGCCCGATGGCTGGAAAGCCTGGCCCCGGGCGATTTTGCCGGCCTCTTGCCGCACCGTTCCCGCTACTCGCTGCTGCTTGCCGACGACGGCGGCATTCTCGACGATCTGATGGTCACCAACAGCGGCACAACCCTGTATCTCGTCGTGAACGGTGCCACCAAGCACCACGATATCCTGCACATGCGCTCGCGGCTGCCGTCGGGGCTTACGCTCACCTATCTCGACGATCATGCGCTCCTGGCGCTGCAAGGCCCAGCGGCCGTCGGCGTGATGGCACGTCTCGGCCTGGTGCCGGACACCGACGGCCAGCCCGCTGTCGAGGGCATGAAGTTCATGACTGCCGGGCGCTATGTCTGGCGCGGCGAGAAGCTCGGGATTACCCGCTCCGGCTACACCGGAGAGGATGGCTACGAGATTTCGTTGCCGGCCGCGGCGGCCGAAGCCTTTGCCGAGACATTGCTGGCCGAACGGCACGTCAAGCCGATCGGGCTCGGCGCGCGCGATTCCCTCCGGCTGGAAGCCGGTTTGCCGCTCTATGGCCATGACCTCACGCCCGCGATCGAGCCGGTGGAGGCGGGGCTCGCCTTCGCGATTTCCAAGCGCCGCAAGGTCGAAGGCGGGTTCCCGGGCGCCGAGCGCATCCTGAAAGCGTTGCTGGAAGGCCCGGCCAGAAAACGCGTCGGCCTCCGTCTGGACGGCCGGCAGCCGGCGCGCGAAGGCGCAAGCGTGTTCGCCGGCACGCAGCAGGTCGGCGTGGTGACATCGGGCGGGTTCGGCCCCTCCGTCGGGGCGCCGATCGCGATGGCGTATGTAGCCGCCGCCCACGCCGCAGACGGTACGCAGCTCGACATAGATGTGCGCGGCAAGCGACTGGCGGCCACCGTCGTGCCGATGCCGTTCTCGCCCAAGAATTACGCTCGCTGAAGGGATTGAACGATGCGCTATTTCACCAAGGACCATGAATGGATCGACGTTGCCGGCAGCGTCGCGACCGTGGGCATCACCGACTATGCGCAGGCGCAGCTGGGCGATGTGGTGTTCGTGGAAGTGCCCGATGTCGGCCGCATGGTCGAAGCCGGCAAGGAAGCCGCAGTCGTCGAATCGGTAAAAGCCGCGAGCGAGGTCTACGCACCGGTGTCGGGCAGCGTGACCGAATCCAATGCCGCGTTGACCGACGATCCTGGCCTGGTGAACAGCGCGCCTGAAAGCGACGGCTGGTTCTTCCGCCTGTCGCTGTCGGACCCGGGCGAGCTTACCGGCCTGATGGACGAGGCCGCCTACCAGGCCTTCGTGGCCACCTTGTGATGGGGGCGACGCTTTGATGGGCTGGAACCCTGAGGATTATACCGCCAACGCCGGGTTCGTGCCGGCGCTCGGGAATGCCGTGCTCGAACTGCTGGCGCCCAGGCCCGGTGAGGCGATCCTGGACCTTGGCTGCGGCGATGGAGTGCTGACCGCCCGGCTGGCCGAGGCCGGCGCCGACGTGCTCGGCGTCGATGCCTCTGAGGCGATGCTTGCGGCGGCCCGTGTGCGCGGTCTGAGTGTGGAGCAGGCGGACGGGCAGCGGCTGCCTTATGCTTTGCGGTTCGATGCGGTGTTCTCGAACGCTGCGCTGCATTGGATGCCCGACCAGCCGGCCGTTGCCGCCGGCGTGTTCCGCGCGCTGAAACCCGGCGGTCGCTATGTCGGCGAGTGTGGCGGGTTCATGAACATAGCCGCAATCCGCACGGCGCTGCGCGCGGTGCTGACGGCGCACGGTTTCAGCCCGGAGAGCGGCGGCGGCCAGACCTACATGACGGCCGAGGCCTTCGATCGCACCCACGCGGCTGCCGGTTTCATCGATATCGAGGCCTGCATCATCCCCCGCCCGACCCCGCTCGCCAGCGGCATTCGCGGCTGGTTGAAAACCTTCCGGGCCGGCTTCCTGGACGAAGCCGGCGTGCCCGAAGATGCCCGGGCAGAGGTGGTTGACAAGGTGGAGGCGCTGCTCGCCCCGGTGCTTCGCGATGCCGACGGCAATTGGAGCGCCGATTATGTCCGCCTGCGCTGGCAGGCAAGGAAGCCGGCATGACCCTTAATGCCTCCAGACTTACCAGGAGCCAATGATGCGCTACCTACCGCTTACCACCGAAGACCGTCAGGCGATGCTCGCCCGGATTGGCGCGGCCTCGATCGACGATCTGTTCGTCGATGTGCCCGCCGAGGCGCGGCTGCCGGGGCCCATTCCGGGCCTCGCACCGCACCAGCCCGAAATGCTGGTCGAACGCGAGCTGGCCCGGCTGGCAAAGAAGAACATGGCCGCCGGCGAGCACCCGTTCTTCATCGGCGCCGGCGCCTATCGCCACCATGTGCCGGCCAGCGTCGACCATCTGATCCAGCGCGGCGAGTTCCTGACGAGCTATACGCCTTACCAGCCGGAAATCGCCCAGGGCACGCTGCAATATCTGTTTGAGTTCCAGACGCAGGTCGCTCGCCTTACCGGAATGGATGTCGCCAACGCCTCCATGTACGACGGTTCGACGGCGATGACGGAGGCCATCTTCATGGCGCGGCGCCTCACCCGCCGCGGCACCACGATCCTCTCGGCGGGCGTGCATCCGCACTATGTGAAGGCGGCTGAAACGCTGTGCCGCTTCACCGGGGACAAGCTCGTCACCGGCATCCCGACGATGTGCTGCAACCCGCCGACCGAGGATCTGGCCGATATCGTCGATCGCATCGACAACGACACATCGGCCGTGGTGGTGCAGAATCCCGACAGTTTCGGCCATGTCGCCGATCTTACTGAACTCGCTGCGGCTGCCCACGCAAAAGGCGCGCTGCTGATCGTCGTGGTAACGGAAGTCGTGTCGTTAGGCCTGGTGAAGTCGCCCGGGGAGATGGGGGCGGACATCGTGGTCGGCGAGGGCCAGTCGCTCGGCGTGGGTCTGCAATTTGGCGGGCCGCACCTGGGGCTGTTCGCCTGCAATCAGAAGCATGTGCGCCAGATGCCGGGTCGGCTCTGCGGTGAGACGGTGGATGCAGACGGGCGGCGCGGCTTCGTGCTGACGCTTTCCACCCGCGAGCAGCATATCCGGCGCGAGAAGGCGACCAGCAACATCTGCACCAACTCGGGGCTGATGAGCCTGGCGTTCACGATCCACATGACGCTGCTGGGCGAGACGGGCCTGCGCCATCTGGCCGAGCTGAACCATGCCCGTGCCTGCGAGGTCGCCGACCGGCTGGCGGCAATTTCCGGCGTCCGGCTGCTCACCCCCAACTTCTTCAACGAGTTCGCGCTGGAGCTCCCGGTGGCGGCGCGGCAGGCCGTGCGGGACATGGCCGAGATGGGCGTGCTGGGCGGTGTCAGCGCGGCGAGGCTGTGGCCGGGGCTTGCCGAGCTGGAGCAGGTGCTGATCGTCGCGGTCACCGAAACCGTTTCCGCGACCGACATCGACGCGCTGGTCCGGGCGCTCACCGAAATCATCGGCACGGAGTATTCAGGCGCATGAGCATGATGAACCAGGGCCGTCCCTCCAGCCCCGCGGCGGCGGGTCCCGCCGCTCCCATGACCTACACCGGCAACAAGGGCCTGATGCTGGAGGAGCCGCTGATCTTCGAAAGCGGCAGCGTCCACGAAACTGGGGTCGACCTTGAGGCTGTGCCCCCTCACGCCTCGCGGTTGGCCGGGCTGGAACGCACGGCGCCGATCGGGCTGCCGGGCCTCTCCGAAGGGGAGACGGTGCGCCACTTCACCCGGCTGTCGCGGCAGAACTACGGGATCGATCTCGGCATCTTCCCGCTGGGCTCGTGCACGATGAAGCACAACCCGCGCCTCAACGAAAAGCTGGCGCGGCTGCCGGGCTTTGCCGACATCCACCCGCTGCAGCCCCAGGACAGCGTGCAGGGTGCGCTCGAGCTTATCCATCGCCTGGCCGGCTGGCTGAAGGCGCTGACCAACATGCCCGCGGTGGCGATGACCCCCAAGGCCGGCGCGCATGGCGAGCTTTGCGGCATGCTGGCGATCCGCGCCGCGCACGAGGCGCGGGGCGATGCGCGCAAGGTCGTGCTGGTGCCCGAATCCGCTCATGGTACCAACCCGGCCACGGCCGCCTTCTGCGGCTATACGGTGGAGGACATTCCGGCCGACCCGCGGGGCCGGGTCGATACCGATGCGCTGCTGGCCCGTCTGGGGGCGGGCGGGGGGCAATGTGACGTTGCCGCCGTGATGATCACCAACCCCAACACCTGCGGGCTGTTCGAGCCCGACCTGAAGCGGATCGCCGACGCGGTCCACGCGGCCGGCGCCTATGTCTATTGCGACGGCGCCAACTTCAACGCCATTGTCGGACGGGTGCGCCCGGGCGACCTCGGCGTCGACGCCATGCACATCAACCTGCACAAGACCTTTTCCACGCCGCACGGCGGCGGCGGACCGGGCTCGGGCCCGGTGGTGTTTTCGGCCGCGCTCGCGCCGTTTGCGCCGCTGCCCTTCGTCGTGGAAGAGAATGGCAAGTTTCACCTGGTCGAGGAGGAGACGGCGACTGCCGAGCATCACGAGCTCAGCTTCGGCCGGCTCGCCGCCTTCCACGGCCAGATGGGTATGTTCGTCCGGGCGCTCGCCTACATCATGTCGCACGGAGCGGATGGATTGCGACAAGTAGCCGAAGACGCGGTGCTGAATGCGAATTACATTCTTCGCAGCCTGGAGGATGCGATGTCGGCCCCGTTCGCCCACACCGGGCCCTGCATGCACGAAGCGTTGTTCGACGACGCGTTCCTGAAAGACAGCGGACTCAGCACGCTCGACATCGCAAAGGCGATGATCGACGAGGGCTTCCACCCGATGACGATGTATTTTCCGCTGGTGGTGCACGGCGCCATGCTGATCGAACCCACCGAGACCGAGGGCAAGCAGCGGCTGGACCAGTTCATCGGCGCGATGCGGTCGCTGGCCGAGGCTGCCAAAGCCGGGGAGACCGACCGCTTTCTGACGGCGCCGCACTTCGCGCCTCGGAGCCGTCTGGACGAGACCCGCGCCGCGCGTCAGCCTGTGCTGGCCTGGCTGCCATCGCTTCCGCCTCGACTCGCAGCGGAGTAGCGGCTGGACTTCGCCTTCCAGCGACGGTCGACGACTGTGCAGGGTGCGACAATTTGCTATCCTCACGCTATCCCCGTGGGGGCGCCGCCAAGGCGGGTAGATATTGGCGTGAGTGCTGTCTAAACATTTGTATAAATTGGCGAATTTCAGGTTGCACGGCCATCGATTCGGTGCCTAGCTGCGGTTGTCGT
Organism: Sandaracinobacter sp.; assembly: GCA_031425455.1. GTDB lineage: Bacteria > Pseudomonadota > Alphaproteobacteria > Sphingomonadales > Sphingomonadaceae > Sandaracinobacteroides. Next base: position 33,222 of record JANPJJ010000090.1, read on the forward strand.
CCGGTTGGTCGGTCGGTGGGGGGCAGCACAATCCAAGGAACACTCGAATGATGAATTTGCAATTGCTTGGGGTCGTCGCACTTGCACCGCTGGTGCTTGCATCCGCCGCAGAAGCCCAGGTGAAGACGGCGGCCGGCGTACGGGATGGTCTGGCCTGGGAAGCGCAGACGCGGATTATCGGTATGACCCCTACATCGAGCGTCGCGCTGCCGGGTACGGGTGGCGGTGGGGATCCGATTTTCTTCCCCTCGGGCACCAAGGCCGGCACGGTCGCGCTCATCATGGACTATGGTGGCGGCAGTCGGTTCATCTGTTCCGGCAGTCTTGTTTCCAGCCGGTCGATCGTTACTGCCGGCCACTGTGTCTCCGACGGCGCCGGCACGTCCAACCCCCTGACGACCACGGCCTATTTCTACACCGGGGACCCGAACGAGCGCACGCCGTTCAGCCCCAGTGCGATCGCGATCGACGTGACACGTTATTATGTGAACCCCGGCTACTCGGGCGAGGTCATCGATCAGAATGATATTGCCGTGCTGCGCTTGGGCGCCGACGCGCCGGATTTCGCGACCATCTACGACCTGTATATCGCCGGCGACTTGACCGGGACCGGGTTCAATGTTGCGGGTTACGGCGGGCGTTCGACGATCGGCGGCACGCTCGGTGTGGATTCTCGCACCGGCTTTCTGCGCGAAGGCGACAACATCTACGACTATGCCTGGGGCAACGGTGAGTTCGGCGGCTTCTTCACCAATCGCGACGCAAATGGCGAAGGTTTCTTCGGCTTTGGAGACTACGAGCTTTCGTTCGTGTCGGACTTCGACAGCGGCCTGGGCGCAAACGATATGGCGTGCCTGATCGCAGGTGCGGTCGGCGCTTCGGCCGGCTTCGGCTGCAACCTGGGTGTCGGCGCCCGCGAAGTCGGGATTGCCGGCGGTGATTCTGGCGGCCCTGGGTTCGTCAACGGCAAGCTTGCGTCGGTGAACTCCTACGGCCTCAGCTTCGGCACCGACTTCGGCGATTGCCGCGCCGGGCTGAACAGCAGCTGCGGGGAGTATAGCGGGTATGTCCCCATCTATATCCACGAAGCCTTTATCAGCGGCGCAGTGCCGGAACCCGCCAGCTGGGCAATGATGATCGCGGGCTTCGGCCTCGTCGGCGGCGCCGTTCGGCGGCGGCGCGGCGTGGCCACCCGGGCCTGATCGCACCGGAAAAAGGGGCCGGCGGAGCGATCCGCCGGCCCCTTTTCTTGCCCGACTTTCGTACCGACAAAGTCGCCTGCGCGTGTCAGCCTAGCAGTTCCCCGAACGAGACCTGGCCATCATAAAGCGCGCGCACTACCAGCTCGGTCCGGCTGGAGACGCCGAACCGGGCTTTGGCCTGCTCGAGATATTTGTGCACCGTGTCAGGCGCGAGACCCAGCAGCTGGCCCGCCACCCAGTCGGACTTGCCGCGCGCCGCCAGCACGACGCAATCGAGCTGGCGCTTGGTCAGCTTCGGCGCCGGTGGCGCCCCGCGCGACGCCAGGCGACGTGCCGCCTCGAAGGCGAAGCAGGCGAGATACTGCGCGGCGGGCAGGCTCTCCCGAGGCAGCGACCGGTCGTTCGACAGCACGAACGAGCACAGCCCCGTCGCTTCGCCGGGAATGTGGATGGGTACTGTCCAGCCGTTCGCCAGCCCCTGCTTGGCGGCGATCCGCATATAGCTTTCCTGCTTCGGCGTCAGGTCGATGATGTCGTCCAGGTCGCCCCAGGCGAACGGCGCCACCGACCGCTGGCAGGCGGCCAGCACGGGATCGTTGGCCCAGAAGCTCCCGGCCCCCAGCAGTTCCAGCCAATCGCTCGGATAGTCGGTCAACTGCACCGGCGCGCCCTCGATCCTGAGGCCATAACGCTGGGTCAGCGCGAAATGGTCGAAATCGAACTCCTTGGTCGCTTCCGACAGCTTGCCGCCGATTTCACCGAGCGACTTCGCCGCTTTTACGTCACGGACAAAGGCCTGGACCTTCGGAAACAGCGGCGAGGCGCCTGTGGTCATTTCCGGTCTGCCGATCGGCAGGGTGCATGCAAAGGCAATGGCCCGACAGGCGCCCGACAGGTCTCCCTGTTCAGCACGGACCTTCTCGGCAAGGGCCCTTCAGCACTGTGGAAACCCCAACATTCATTACGTTCCCGGACCCGTCGGTTTCTGGCTTGCCAGCCTAATTCTTCAATGACTAACCCATTGTCCAGCTCTGTGCCAATCCCCAATTGACATTCATTCATTCAAGTCACCCGCTCCCTGATCCTTTGGCGGCTTCGACAGACGGAGATCCGATGCCCGACAGCAACTCGTCCCTTACGAAAACCGACCTTGAAACGGCGACCTTTGCCGGCGGCTGCTTCTGGTGCACCGAGGCGATCTTCGACCGTCTGCGCGGGGTGGAAAGCGTGGAGAGCGGTTACATCGGCGGCCATGTTGTGCAGCCGAGCTACCGTGAGGTGTGCGGCGGCAAGACCGGTCATGCAGAGGCTGTACGCATCCGGTTCGATCCTGCCGTCATTCCCTATGCCGACCTCCTGGACATTTTCCTAGCGACCCATGATCCGACGCAGCTGAACCGGCAGGGCAATGATGTGGGGCCGCAGTACCGAAGCGCTATTTTTCCGGCGAACCCGGCGCAGGAAGCCGAGGCCAAGGCCGCCATCGCTCGCGCCCAGCCGGACTGGTCTCTCCCGATCGTCACGACCGTCGAGCCGGACGGCCCCTGGTGGGTGGCCGAGGATGAGCATCAGGAATATTACGACCGCGTTGGCGACCGCAATCCCTATTGCAGCGCGGTGGTGAGCCCGAAAGTGCGAAAGTTCATGCAGAAATATGCCGACCGGGCAAAGGGTGCAGGCGCCGTCGGCGCGACCTGATTCCGAGGTCGGGCCTTAAGGCTTCATTCAACCTCGCGGGCACATCTTTCGCGCCATGAAAATGCTTCTTCCCGCGCTTGCTGCCCTCTCGCTCTCCGGCTGCATGACGCTCGACGACTGGAGCGAGGCGCCCGGCAACGAACGTTATGGCTATGACGACGGCTATGACCAGGGTTACGGCGCGGTTCCCTGGTGGGGTTCCAACGCAACGTCGGTCGATCTCTTCTACGGCCCGCTGTCGGGCTATGGCCGCTGGGACCGGCATCCTCGCTACGGTCGCGTGTTCCTGCCCGGCGGAATCGGCTCGGGCTGGCAGCCCTATTCCCGCGGCCATTGGTCGAACGATCGGCGCTATGGTCGGCGCTGGGTTTCGTCGGAGCCGTTCGGCTGGGCCACCTACCATTACGGCCGCTGGGGCCGGGATCCGCGACTGGGCTGGTTCTGGGTGCCCGACACCCGGTTCGGCGGCTCCTGGGTCGATTGGCGTGACGATCGCGGCTACGCCAGCTGGGCTCCACTGCCGCCGATCGGCTGGGATCGCTACGCCTATGGCAATGACTGGTGGCTGTCTGCGCCGAGCGCCTATTTATGGCGCCCCGGCCTGAACCGCCATGTGCGCCCGGGGAGGCCGCAATATTGGCACGACCGTCAGGACAGGCCGGACCGGGTCGACAGGCCCAACGGACACGATCGTCCGGTTGCCGAAGCGCCGCGTCCGCCCCGCGTCGGCGGCGAACCCGGGCAGTGGGGCCGGACGCCGCGAAGCGATCCCGACCGGCAGGGCGCGCCGACGTGGCAGCGCGGCGAGCGGCAGGGAAGCGGTCAGGGCTGGCGCGGCGGCGAGCGCCCGCCGAACCGGGTGCCCGGGTCCGGCGGGTGGCAGGGGGGTGAACGTCCCGCCGACGCTCTCGGTCGGGCGGAGCGAACCGATGCTGTCCGGGCTGCGCGCGATTTGAACCGTGCAGCTCGCGCGGAGCGTGCCCCCCAGGTGTCGCCATCGGGACAGATTTCCCGCCCCGCCGCCGAGGCACGACCGGCCCCGCAGCCGGCCACCGTCCGAGCAGAGCGTGCCCAGTCGACCTCTTCGCGGCGATGCGCGGCCCGCTCGCGACGGTTCGCCCAGGGTTCGACCGGATCTGCCGCAGCTGCAGGAACGCTAGGGCGCCAGAAAGCGGTTGCAGAGCCCTGTTGCGCCGCACAAGATGCGGCGGCATGCGCGCGTTCGACGAGACATTCGGGCTGGAGCCCTATGGCGCCGCCGCCGTTCGGCCGCCCTATGCGGAAGTGGCGCGCTGGCTGCAGGGCGCATCGGGCGAGCTGCTGGAGACCAGGCGTCGTCAGGCCGAACTGTTCTTTCGCCGGATCGGAATCACCTTCGCCGTTTACGGAGACCCCGACGCGCAGGAACGGCTGATCCCGTTCGATATCGTGCCCCGGATCATTTCGGGCCGGGAATGGACCCGGCTGGAAGAGGGGCTGACACAGCGCGTGCAGGCGCTCAACATGTTCCTGGCCGATGTCTATGGCCCGCGGGAGTGCATCCGGGCCGGGGTGGTGCCGGAAGAGCTGGTCCTGCTGAACCCGCAATATTGCCTGCCTCAGGTGGGCCGCCGTCCTGCAAAGGATGTCTGGGTGCATATCGCCGGAATCGATTTGGTGCGCACCGGCCCGGACGAATTCTTCGTGCTGGAGGACAATGCCCGGACGCCGTCGGGTGTGTCCTACATGCTGGAGAACCGCGAGGTCATGCTGCGGCTGGTTCCCGAGCTGATTCACGAGATCTCCACCCGGGGCGGCCTGCGCCCGGTGGAGACCTACCCCGAACAGCTGCTGGAAACCTTGACTTCTGTTGCCCCGGTCGGCTGCCCGGGCGATCCTTGCCTCGCTCTGATGACGCCGGGAATCCACAACAGCGCTTATTATGAGCACAGCTTCCTGGCCGACAAGCTGGGGGTCGAGCTGGTCGAAGGCTCCGACCTGTTCGTCCACGCCGACATTCTCTACATGCGCACTACCGAAGGCCCGAAGCGCGTCGACATCCTGTATCGCCGGGTCGACGACGAGTATCTGGACCCGCTGGTCTTCCGGCAGGATTCGGCGCTCGGCGTCCCGGGCCTTGTCAACGCGGTTCATGCCGGCAATCTTACGGTCGCCAATGCGATCGGCACGGGCATCGCCGACGACAAGGCGATCTACAGCTATATGCCCGCCATCGTGCGCTTTTTCACCGGGCGGGACCCGATTTTGCACAATGTGCCGACCTGGCGCTGCCGCGAGCCCGAGCATCTCGCCTATTGCCTGGACAATATTCACGAGCTCGTGGTGAAGGAAACCGACGGCTCGGGCGGTTATGGCATGCTGGTGGGGCCGCACGCCACTCGGGCCGAACGCGAGGTATTTGCAGCGAGGGTCCGGGCCAATCCGCAGCATTATATCGCCCAGCCGACCCTGGCGCTTTCCACGTGCCCGACGTTGACTGCGGCCGGGATCGCGCCGCGCCATGTCGATCTCAGGCCGTTCGTGCTGACCGGCGCCAACGGCAGCCGGATCATTCCCGGTGGCCTGACCCGCGTGGCGTTGAAAGAGGGTTCCCTCGTCGTGAACTCCAGCCAGGGTGGCGGCACCAAGGACACCTGGGTTGTGGATGGCCCCGAGCCGGGCGAGGTGAGCGGTGGCGTCCGCGGCCCGATCGACGCCGAGGGTCCGGGCGGCTTCGACTGATGCTGTGGCTCTTTTCTTTGCTGAAGCATCTCTGATGCTGTCGCCACTCTCCTTGCAGAAGCATCTCTGATGCTGTCGCGGTCGGCTTCGAACCTCTATTGGATGGGGCGCTATCTGGAGCGCGCTGATTTCCTGTGCCGCCTGATCGACGCGACAGTCCGCCTCGCCTCGCTCCCGGCCTCGCACGGCGGTGCCCAGCCGGCCTGGGAAAGCGCCATCCGGTCGGCCGGCGTCGCCTGGGACTTCGAGCAGCGCAACCTTCCCGTGGAGGAAGCCAATGTCGGGCATTTCCTGACGCTTGACCCGGAGAATCCCAGTTCGATCCGCCGCTGCCTGGAGGCGGCGCGCGCCAATGGCCGGGCCGTGCGCACGGCGCTGACGCTGGAGACCTGGGAGGCGGTCAACGGCGCCTTTCACGAGATCCAGCGCTTCGGCAACGCCCCGCCCGACAGTTCGACGCTGGTGCGCATCGCCGACAGCATCAAGGCGACGCTGTTGATGTTCGACGGCGCCGCGCATCGCACACAGCTGCGCGAAGCGACCTACTGGTTCCTGCGGCTGGGCACCACGGTGGAGCGCGCCGACAACACCGCGCGCCTGCTCGACGTGAAATATCACTTGCTGCTGCCCCGCACCGAGCCGGTCGGCGGCAGCCTGGACTATTTCCAGTGGACGACCCTGCTTCGGACGGTCTCGGCGCTGACGGCATATCGCTGGGTGTATCGGGAATCCGTAAAGCCCTGGCTGGTCGCCGACCTGCTGGTGTTCAACCGTGCCATGCCGCGTTCGCTGATCGCCTGCCTTGAAGACGCGGTCTGGCTGCTGGACCAGCTTGCCGCCAGCCGCGGCCGACGGGGCCCGGCCAACCGCATCGCGTCGACCGCGCTCAGGCGGCTGTCGGCAACCGACATCGACACGCTGTTCCAAGGCGGCCTGCACGAATTTCTGGAGGAATTTCTGAACGAAAACAATAATCTGGGTAATGCTATCGCCGAACAGTATCTGTTCTGATGCAACTCCAGATCGATCATATCACCAGCTATGGCTATTCGGAGCCGGCAACCGGCATCATCCAGTTGATCCGGATGACGCCGCGCCCGACCGATTGCCAGCAGGTGGTGCAGTGGCGGCTGGACGTCGACGCCGACGGAAGGCTGATGCCCACCACCGACGCGCACGGCAATCTCTGCCACCTCTTCTATGCCGACGGCGCGGTCGATCGGCTGATCCTGCATGTAACCGGCACGATCATCACTAGCGACCAGGCCGGGATCGTCCACGCCGAGGAACGGCTGCCCGCCATCGTCTATCGCCGCTCGACCCCGCTCACCGCGATCACCCCGGCCATTGCGTTGCTGGCCGAAGCCTATGCCCGGCCCGATCCGCTGGAGACGCTGCATGGGCTGATGCTGGGCATCCGCGACCGCATGGCCTTCCAGCAGGGCATCACCGATGTGGTGACCGACGCCGACACCGCCCTCAGTCTTGGCCGCGGGGTCTGCCAGGACCTGTCGCAAATTTTCATCGCGGCCGCCCGGCGGCTCGGCTTTCCGGCGCGCTACGTCTCGGGCCATTATGCAGCGCCCGACCTTCCCGAGCAGGAAGCCGCGCACGCCTGGGCCGAGGCGCATGTGGACGGGCTTGGCTGGATCAGCTTCGACCCGACCCATGGGGTGAGCGCCACCGAGAACCATGTCCGGGTTGCAGTCGGGCTCGACAGCCAGGACGCGGCACCTGTGCGAGGCACGCGTCGCGGCGGCGGGATCGAATCGCTTGCCGTGGGCGTCCATGGCCGGGAAAGTGGCGGGCAGGGCCAGCTGCAATCCTGAACGGCCGGGTGGAGATTGGATGATGAGGTGGCGCCCAGATTGCCTTGACCCTTCCCCCCCGGCGGAACGCCGCAAGCGCGACTGCGCGCCGGCCGATATGCCGTTCCAAAACAAGTTCCCGGCGGAACGCCGCAAGCGCGACTGCGCGCCGGCCGTCAGGCCGAAGTCGATGCGTTCGCATCGAGAAAACCGATGACCTATTGCGTCGGATTGCTGGTGAAGGAGGGGTTGGTCATGATGGCCGACACCCGCACCAATGCCGGCATCGACAATATCTCGATCTACCGGAAGCTCCGCGTGTTCGGCGAAGAGGGCAGGCGACTGGTCGCGATCGCGTCGGCCGGCTCGCTCAGCACCACCCAGGCGCTTATCAACCGGCTGAAGGAAGGGGTGGTGATGGTGGAGGGGGGCGAGCCTGAGTTCATCGAGACCGCGCACACCATGTTCCGCGTCGCCCAGATCGTCGGTCAGGCGATGGTGGGCGCGAAGGCCGATATCGAGCGCACCATCCAGCAGCAGGAGGGGGTGGAAACCGGCGTCACGCTGCTGGTCGGCGGCTCGATCGACGGCCGCGCGCCCCGGCTGTTCATGATCTACGGCGAGGGCAATTTCATCGAGTGCGGAATGGACACGCCTTATTTCCAGGTGGGCGAACTGAAATATGGCAAGCCGATCCTGGACCGCATGCTGGATTACCGCACGCCGTTGATGAAGGCGATCAAGATCGGCCTCTTGAGCATGAACTCAACCATGCGCTCCAACCTGTCGGTCGGCCTTCCGATCGACATGCTGGTGGTACGCCCCGGCCAATCGACCGCAGCGCTGACCCGGATCGACGAGCAGGACCCCTATTATCATGATCTGGGCGACCGCTGGGTGAAGGCGCTGAGCGATGCGCTGGAGGACATCCCGGAGCCACAATATGCGTTGCCCGGTATTCCGGGCACTGTTGCTGCAAAGCCATAGCGCCGCTTCATAGTTGACCGGTTGCTGCATTGCGGCACCGCTGTAGCTTTGCCGCAGGGTTAACCGATGGCATGATAACTTCCAAACAATAGCAAAGGGGTTTTCATGCCGGTTCGTTCGTCCGCTGCACTGTTCGGAGTCTCGTTGCTGGCGCTGGCCGCGCCCGCCTTCGCCCAGCAGGCCGGTGCCGAAGCTGCCACCGCAGCCGCTGCCGAGGACGAGACGATCGTCGTCGTCGGCTCGCGGATCGCACGCGATCCCAATGCGATCTCCCCGCTCCCGGTCAGCACCTTGAGCGCCACCGACCTGCGCGCAGCCGGCAACAGCGATGCGACCGCCACGTTGCGCCAGATCCCGGCGCTGCTGTCGTCCACCTCGATCGCCGATTCGCTGCTCCGGGGTGAAGGAACAACCGAAAACAGCATCGGCCTTGCCACGCTCGATCTCCGCCAGCTCGGTGCGGAACGCACGCTGGTGCTGGTCGATGGCCGCCGCCACGTCTCGGGGGTTGCGGGGGCGCAGACCGTCGATGTCTCCACCATCCCGCCTGCCTTGATCGAGCGAGTGGAAGTGCTGACCGGCGGTGCTTCGGCGATCTATGGCGCCGACGCAGTCACCGGCGTGGTGAACTATGTGCTGAAGCGCGACTTCGAAGGAGTCGAACTCGATGCCCAGTCGGGCATTTCGTCCGAGGGCGATGGCCACAGCTTCCGCATCAGCGGCACGGTCGGCAAGAACTTCGCCGAAGGCCGTGGCAATGTGACGATCTCGGCCGGTTACACCCGTGACGCCGAAATCCTGCAGGGCGATCGCCGCTTCACCGCCAACAACGGCCGGTTCAACAACTCCACCACCTACGGCAACCCCGACCTGCGCTTCCAGAAGGGCGACATCAACCCGGCCACCATGCCGAACTTCGCCGCCTTCTACACGCTGGCGAACGGCCAATATCCATTCGGCTTCCGCATCCCGACCGGCACCGAAGTGGGCGATCTGTTCCCCGGCGGCATCACCGCCGCCGAGCGTGCGCTGGTGGACCGCGCCACCAACGCCCCGCTGTTCAAGCTCGCCGCTGACCCGCGCTTTGCCATTTCGTCGGGCGAAGGGCTGCTGTGGCGCGGCGACTTCGGCTTCTTCAATGCTGACATCAACGGCAACGGCACCGCCGACTGCGACGAAAGCTTCATCGGCTCCTACGCGTTCGGCTTCGGCGGCGCCTGCTATGTGACGACGCCGGGTGGCGGCGTGAAGATCTTCAACGACGGCATCATCGCGACCGACAGCAACCAGTTCGGCGGCGACGGCGCGGTGGAGCGCACCAACGCGACCTCGCTGACTCCGGAGTCCGAGCGCTATTATGTCACCCTGAAGGGGCAATTCGAGTTCTCGCCCGCCTTCGAGCTGTTCTGGGATGCGAAATACGCCCGCTCGAAAACTGTTTCGCGCAGCAACTACAACACTTTCTACGACAGTTTGCTGATCTTCCCCGATAATCCCTGGATTCCCGCCGTGCTGCAGGCCGACGCCGACGAAGGTGGCGGCCTGCGTGTCAGCCGCGACTTCCTGGACCTCGGACCGGGCATCACCTCGTCCGATCGTGACACCTACCGCATCGTCGCGGGCCTGCGCGGCGCCGTCGGCCCAAACCTCAGATACGATCTTGCATTCAACTACGGCCGCACCGACGCGACCTCCACCTTCTCCAATTCGGTGCAGTATGACCGGCTGTTCGCCGCGACGGACGCCGTGCGTGCGCCCGACGGCCGTATCGTGTGCCGCTCCAGCATCGATCCCACCGCGCTGCATCCCGGGTCGGAATTTTTCCCGGTGATCGCGCCCGGCTATTTCACGTTCCGCGCCGGCGATGGCCAGTGCCGCCCTGCCAACATCCTGGGCGGCTCCAACTCAATCAGTCAGGAAGCGGTCGACTTCATCACCACGCCCACGACCGATCGCTACCGGCTGGAACAGACCGTGGTCACGCTCGCCTTCACCGGCGACAGTGGCAAATATTTCCAGCTACCCGGCGGCCCGGTCCGCTTTGCCGCCGGCGGTGAGTTCCGGCGTGAGAAGAGCCGTTCCACCTTCGACCCGCTGACCCGCGGTATCCTGCCCGACGGCACCTTCATCGGCGACATTTCCGACAACCAGAGCCTGGTGTTCGATGCCCAGACCCGCATTTTCAACGCCGAAGGCCGCTTCGACGTTTGGGAAGTGTTCGGCGAAATCAATATTCCGCTGCTGGCCGACCGGCCCTTCTTCCAGGAGCTTTCGCTGAACGCAGCCGGGCGCTTCGCCGATTATTCCACCATCGGCGGCGCCTTCACCTGGAACGTCAGCGGTATCTGGGCACCTGTCGAGGACATCAAGTTCCGCGCCGGCTATTCCCGGGCCATTCGCGCCCCGAACATCGCCGAACTGTTCGAACCCCAGCAGGGCACCACCTTCCGTCCCAATGATCCCTGCAACCAGTCGACACTGGACGCACTCACGGCAGACGGTGTCGCCACGGCTGCGAACCGGGTCGCCAACTGCCGCGCAGATGGTATTCCGGTCGGCTACGAGGATCCGTTGTCGGCGCGCTTCTCGGGTACGTCCGGCGGCAATCCGGACCTGCAGGAAGAACGGGCCCGCACCTGGAACGTCGGCGTGGTCCTTCAGCCGCGCTTCGCGCCCGGCCTCACCTTCAGCGCCGACTGGTACAATATCGAGATCCGGGACGCGATCGAGGCAGTCTCCTCGCAGAACATCGTCGACACCTGCTATGATCTGGCGACCTTCCCGAACCAATATTGCGAGCTGTTCAGCCGCAATCGGGCTCCAGGGTCGCCGACGTTCCTCGGCTTCAACTTCCTTCGCCAGACCCAGATCAACTTCGGTCGGCTGGAAACTGCAGGGCTCGACATGACGCTGGCCTACCGGTTCGGCCTGGGCGCGGATCATGATTTCGGCGTCCGGGTGACGGCAAACTACGTCAACAAGCTCAACCGCTTCTTCGATCCGGTCGACACCGACCTTGCCAACCCGGGCCTCAAGGAACTGGGCGCTCCGCAATGGGCCGGCATCGGCTCGGCGACCTGGACCTTCAAGGATGCCTTCTCGCTCAACTACCGCCTGCAGTATATCGGGCCCCAGGGCGCGGCGAGCGCGGTTCAGATCGAGACCGTCGACACCTTCTTCGGCCCGGCCGGGATCGCCGACGCCAAATGGGTGCACGACCTCAGCTTCGATTTCGACATCGACGATCGCTTCGGCTTTTACGGCGGGGTCAACAACCTGACCAACACCCGGCCCTATCCGTCGAGTGTCGGCTATCCGGTGAGCGGGGTCGGGCGGTTCTACTTTGTCGGGGCGCGGGCCAAGTTCTGACCTCGAAGGTGCGGCGCTTGGCGCCTTATACGGCTCGGCTCCAGCTCAATCATGACTGTCATGCCAGCCTTCGCTGGCATGACAAATCATTTGGGATTAAAGCTCACCACTACCGTCAGTTGGCGGCGCGCAACAGCTCCCGCGCGGTAATCACCCGCATGATCTCGTTGGTGCCTTCCAGAATGCGGTGCACCCTGAGGTCCCGCCACAGCCGCTCGATCGGATAGTCTGCAAGATAGCCATAGCCGCCATGCAGTTGCAGCGCACGATCGACGACGGCGCTACCGGTGTCGGTCGCCAGCCGCTTTGCCATGGCCGCGAATTTGGTCTTGTCGGGCGCCCCCGCCGTTACCTTGGCCGCCGCCAGATAGAGCAGCGCGCGCGCTGCTTGAAGCTCGGTCTCCATGTCGGCCAATGTGAACTGGGTCGCCTGGAAGTCGACGATGGACTTGCCGAACTGGCGCCGCTCACGGGTATAGCCGATGCTCTCGTCCAGCGCGCGCTGCGCACCTCCCAGCGAGCAGGCGCCGATGTTGAGCCGGCCGCCATCCAGCCCGGCCATTGCGATCTTGAACCCCTCGCCCTCCTCGCCGACCCGGTTCTCGACCGGCACGCGCACCCCATCGAAATGGACCTGCGCGGTCGGCTGCGAGCGCCAGCCGAGCTTGCGCTCGTTGGCTCCGAACGACACGCCGGGCATGTCCTTCTCGATCACCAGGCAGGAAACCCCGCCTGCGCCTTCGCCCCCGGTGCGCACCATCGTCACGTACAGCTCGTTGGCCCCGGCGCCCGATATGAACGCCTTGGACCCGGTGACGACATAATGGTCACCCTCCCTGACCGCCGATGTCTTCATTGCCGCCGCGTCCGAGCCCGAGCCCGGCTCGGTGAGGCAGTAGCTCGAAATGATGTCCATCAAGATCAGCCCGGGCAGATATTTCGCTCTCACCCGCTCGCTGCCGAAGCTGTCGATCATCCAGCTTGCCATGTTGTGGATTGAAATGAACGCCGAGGTCGAGGGGCAGCCATAGGCCATCGCCTCCATGATAAGCGCCGCCTCGAGCCGGCCCAGCCCGATCCCGCCAGATGCTTCCGACACATAAATGGCCCCGAATCCCAGCTCGGCCGCCTTGCGGATGGTGTCGCGCGGGAAAATGTGATGCTCGTCCCATCCGGCGGCGTGCGGGGTGATTTCGCTGGCGGTGAAGCGCTCGGCGGTTTCGCGGATCGCAATCTGGTCGTCGGTGAGCTCGAACTGGGTCATGGTGGCTGCCATAGCAAGGGTCTGGCGCGTCGGCGAGGGGGGCGGCAGCGTGTCCGCGCTTTCTTGACCGCGCGGCGATTGCCCGCTATGTGCCGCGCTCGATTTTCCCGAACACGCCCGGCAATACACGACCGGATCCTGAAGGCACTCACGATGAAGCGCACCTATCAACCCTCGAAGCTCGTCCGCGCCCGTCGGCACGGCTTTCGCAGCCGGATGGCAACGCCCGGCGGCCGCAAGGTGCTGTCTCGTCGCCGCGCCCGCGGCCGCAAGGTTCTGTCGGCCTGAGGCCATGACTTCGGGCCACCCGCCGCGACCGGCGGACGGGGTGTCGCCTCCCATCAGTCAGAAGGATGCCGCGCCTTCACGTGGGATCGAGCGGGTGAAGAAGCGCCGCGATTTCCTGGCTGCGAACGCCGGCTTTCGGGCGCCCTCGGCCGCTTTCGTCCTGCTGGTGAAGCCAACCGAGCGGGGCGAAGCCCGGGCGGGCTTCACCGTTACGAAGAAGATCGGCAACGCGGTGGCGCGGAACCGGGCGCGGCGCCGCCTGAAGGAAGCCGCGCGCCAGGTGCTGCCGCAGAACGGCCTGCCGTCGGCTGACCATATCTTCATCGCACGCAAGCTGGACGCCGAGCGCCCGTTCGATGCGCTGGTCGCTGATGTGCGTGCGGCATTGGCCAAGGCGGCACGCAAGCTGTGACGAACGAACGACTGCCGGTCCGGCTAGCGACCGGGATGATCCGGCTGTGGCAGCTGACCTTCTCGGTCATACTGCCGCCGTCGTGCCGCTTCCAACCTAGCTGTTCCCACTATGGTCTGGAGGCGCTAAGGCGGCACGGACTCTTCGCCGGCCTGTGGCTGACGGCGGCCCGCATCGGCCGCTGCCAGCCCTGGGGCAGCCAGGGCCATGACCCCGTACCCGACCAGTTTACGCTTCTCGCCAGATGGCGGCCCCAGACTCCGCAGGATCATACGTGACGCCAGAAAACCGCAATCTCGTGCTCGCCGTGCTGCTGTCGGCGCTGGTGCTGTTCGGCTGGACCTTCGTGTCGGAACGGTTTTTTCCGACGGCTGCGACGCCCGCCGCCCAGGTTGCGCCCGCACAGACGACAGCCGCTCAACCCAGCGGCCCGGTGGCGCCCGTGGGAACTTCGGGCGCGGCCGTGCCGGTCGGCGCGGCGTCGGCGCTTCGCCCGCTCCCTGCTGTGATCGCAGCTTCGCCGCGCGTGGCGATCGAAACCCCGCGACTGAAGGGGTCGATCAATCTGGTCGGTGCCCGCTTCGACGATCTGGTGCTGCTGGATCACAAGGTCTCGATCGCTCGCGACGCCGCCCCGGTGCGGCTGTTTGCGCCATCGGGTTCGAAGGGCGCCTATTTCGCCGGCTTCGGCTGGACCGGTGCCGGGGCCCCGCCGGCCGACGCCCGCTGGACGGCTTCCGCCCCGACATTGTCGCCGGGCAAGCCGGTGACGCTGCGCTGGGCAGGCCCGAGCCGGCTGATCTTCGAACAGGTGATCGCGGTCGACGAGAACTTCGTTTTCACCGTTACCGAGCGCGTGCTCAACAGCAGCGGCGCGCCGGTTTCATTGCAGAGCTTCGGCTATGTGAACCGCACCGGGCGCGGGCCCGACACCAGCAGCTTCAACCATCATGTCGGCCCCATCGGCGTGCTTGGCGGCACGTTGAAGGAGATCGGCTTCGACGATCTGCGCGACACCGGGCAGGAGAAGTTTCCCTCCACCGGCGGCTGGCTCGGCATCACTGATTATCACTGGCTCGCGGCCATCATCCCCGACCAGAAGGCGAATGTCGAAGCCCGGTTCGTGGCTGCCGACGCCGATCGCTATCAGGCGGACTGGGTGAAGCCGCCGGTAGTGCTGGCTGCCGGGCAGTCGGCCGAGACCCGTTCGCTGCTGTTTGCAGGTGCCAAGGAAGTTGGCGTGGTGAACGCCGTGCGCGACGATCTGGGCGTCGACAAGTTCGACCTGTCGATCAGCTGGGGCTGGTTCGGCTTTATCGCCAAGCCCATCGCGGGGCTGCTGCACTGGCTCTACGGCTTCTTCGGCAATTATGCGCTGGCGATCGTGGGGCTCACTCTCATCGTGCGCGCGGTGCTGTTCCCGATTGCGAACCGGCAATATGCCAGCATGGCCAAGATGCGGATTTTCGCCCCGAAGATGAAAGAGATCCAGGAGAAGTACAAGGACGACAAGCCCAAGCAGCAGATAGCGATCATGGAGCTCTACAAAAAGGAGAAGATCAACCCGCTGGCCGGCTGCCTGCCGATCCTGTTGCAGATTCCAATCTTTTACGCGCTCTACAAGACGCTCCTTATATCCACCGAGATCCGCCACCAGCCGGGCTTTCTGTGGATCAAGGATTTGAGCGCGCCCGATCCGCTCACTCCGCTAAATCTGTTCGGTCTGATCCCGTGGGACCCGCCTGCGATCATCGCGCTTGGCATCCTGCCGATCATCCTGGGCGTGACCATGTATGTGCAGTTCAAGTTGAACCCGCAGCCGATGGACGAGATCCAGCAACGCGTGTTTGCCTGGATGCCGTGGTTGTTCATGTTCATGATGGCCCCGTTCGCGGCCGGTTTGCAGATCTACTGGATCGTCAACAATCTGGTCTCGATCCTGCAGCAATGGATATTGATCAAGCGTCATCCCGCCCCGGCCCCGGCACCGGCCGTCGCTTCGGGCACGAAGTGATCGGCCGGTCATGACAGTTCGGCAGCATGCGCCTTCGCCCGAAGATCTGATCGAGGATGCCCGGCGGTTGTTTGCCGGCAAGATCGAGTTCCAGCTCTCGGCCCCAAAGCTCGAGTTCCTGCCGCCGGCGACCTTGCCGGAAGTCGCGTTCGCGGGCCGCTCCAATGTGGGCAAATCGTCGCTGCTGAATGCCCTCACGGGGCGGCAGGGGCTGGCGCGCACGTCCAACACGCCGGGCCGCACGCAGGAGCTGAACCTGTTCCTGGTCGGCGAACCCCCGGTGCTGCGCCTGGTCGACATGCCCGGCTATGGCTATGCCGAAGCGCCAAAGGATATCGTGCGGCAATGGGCGCTCCTCATCGGCGACTATCTGCGGGGGCGAGCGACCCTGAAGCGGGTTCTCGTGCTGATCGACAGCCGGCACGGGCTGAAGCCGGTCGACCGCGAAATCATGGACCTGATGGACAAGTCCGCCGTAAGCTACCAGTTGGTGCTGACGAAAGCCGACAAGGTGAAGCCCACCGCGCTTGCGGCGATACTGGCCTTGGTGGCCGAGGAAGCGCGCAAGCATCCTGCAGCGCATCCGGCATTGGTAGCGACCAGCGCCGAGACGAAAGAAGGCATTGCGGACCTTCGCGCTGCCGTTGCGGCCGCCGCCTTCGCCTGAGGCCCTTTGCCCGGTCTTCGCCGGGGACTTGGCAAGCGGGTTGCAATATGGTGCAGCAATATCGGGCCAGCCTGGTTTAGGATGTGGCCTCTCGGGAGACGATCTTGAAAGCGCTGAGTGCATTGACGATCGGAGGTCGTACCTTCCTGCCGCTGGTGGAGGGCGGCAAGGGCGTGTCGGCGACCAACCATGCTTCCGCCGGCGCCTGGGCCCGGGCGGGCGGCATCGGCACGGTGTCCGCGGTGAATGCAGACAGCTATGACGAGGACGGCAACGTCATCCCGCAGGTCTATCGCAGCACCACCCGCACCGGCCGCCACGAGGAGCTGGTTCGCTATGCGATCGACGGCGCGGTTCAGCAGGTGCGGCGTGCCTACGACATCGCGTCGGACGAGCTGAGGGCCGGGCGCGGCGCACTCAACATCAACGTGCTGTGGGAAATGGGCGGCGCGCAGCGCGTGCTGGAAGGTGTGCTGACGGAAACCAAGGGCCTGCTCCACGGCGTGACCTGCGGCGCCGGCATGCCTTACAAGCTGTCCGAAATCGCGGCGCGACACGGGGTCTATTACTATCCGATCATTTCGTCGGGCCGGGCATTCCGGGCACTCTGGAAGCGCGCCTATTCCAAGGCGGCCGAATGGCTGGGCGCGGTCGTCTATGAAGACCCATGGCTCGCCGGCGGGCACAACGGCCTGTCGAACGCCGAAGATCCGAGGCAGCCGCAGGACCCCTACCCGCGCGTGAAGGAGCTGCGCGAGGTGATGCGCGAGGGCGGCCTTGCCGACAGCGTTCCGATCGTGATGGCGGGCGGGGTCTGGTATCTGCGCGACTGGGCGCACTGGATCGACAATCCCGAGCTGGGCGCGATCCTGTTCCAGTTCGGCACGAGGCCACTGCTGACGCAGGAAAGCCCGATCCCCGAAGGCTGGAAGGCGCGGCTGCCGACGCTGGACGAGGGCGATATCCTGCTGCACAAATTCTCGCCCACAGGCTTTTATTCCAGCGCGGTCCGAAACGCGTTCCTGCGCAATCTGGAGGCGCGCTCGGAACGGCAGATCGCGTTCAGCACCGAGGCTGCGGGCGACCACCAGTATACGCTGGACGTCGGGGTGGGCCGCAAGACCTATTATGTGACCCGCGATGACCTGAACCGGGCGCGGGAATGGCATGGCGCCGGCTATGACACCGCGCTCAAGACTCCCGACAACACGCTGGTGTTCGTGGGCAGCGCCGAGGCGAAGCTGATCCGCAAGGACCAGGCCGACTGCATGGGCTGCCTGTCTCACTGTGCGTTCAGCGCCTGGAAGGACCATGGCGACAACACGACCGGCTATCTGGTCGATCCGCGCAGCTTCTGCATTCAGAAGACCCTGCAGGACATCGCGCATGGGGCGGACCCCGAGCACGAGCTGATGTTCGCCGGGCACTCCGCCTTCAATTTCAAGACCGACCCCTTCTATTCGAACGGCTTCGTGCCGACGGTGAAGCAGCTGGTGGATCGGTTGCAGACGGGGGATTGAGTCTGCATTGAGCCCTCTTCCTGGAGGACTTTGCGCGCCTGCGGCAAGTTCGATTCGTTGACACGCCGCCTGGGCTTGCGCATTGGAGCGCTCGCAGAAGCGCGATGAGCTGGGGAGCGACAAGCCCATGAAAATTCTCGTGCCCGTGAAGCGGGTGGTCGACTATAATGTGAAGGTGCGGGTGAAGCCCGACCAGTCCGGTGTCGAGCTTGCCAACGTCAAGATGAGCATGAATCCGTTCGACGAGATCGCTGTCGAGGAAGCCGTGCGGCTGAAGGAGAAGGGCGTCGCGACCGAGATTGTGGCTGTTTCGGTCGGGCCGCAGCAGGCGCAGGAAACCATCCGCACCGCGCTCGCGATGGGGGCCGACCGCGGCATCCTGGTCACGGTCGACGGCCCGACCGAGAGCCTGGGCGTGGCCAAGCTGCTGGCCAAGATCGCAGCCGAGGAGGCCCCCGGCCTTATCATCCTGGGCAAGCAGGCGATCGACGACGATGCCAACCAGACCGGGCAGATGCTGGCGGCCCTGCTGGGCTGGGCGCAGGGGACGTTCGCGTCGAAAGTGGAACCCGCCGGCGAGACGGTGGCGGTCACTCGCGAAGTCGATGGCGGCCTCGAGACGGTGGAGCTGAAGCTGCCCGCGATCGTGACCACCGATCTTCGCCTCAACGAGCCGCGCTACGCCAGCCTGCCCAACATCATGAAGGCGAAATCGAAGCCGATCGCGATGAAGACGCCGGCCGACTACGGTGTCGACGTGACGCCCCGGCTCAGCGTCACCAAAGTAACCGAGCCGCCCAAGCGCAGCGCCGGGATCAAAGTGAAGACCGTCGACGAGCTGATCGAGAATTTGAAGACTGCCGGAGCGATTGCGTGAGCAACTCGACCCACTCTGGAAATGGAGCGATTGCATGAGCATCCTGGTTCTTTCGGAACATGACAATACGCATCTCAAGGATGCAACTCTCAACGCCGTTTCGGCGGCGAAGGCCTTGGCGCAGCACGCCGGCGGCGATGTGCATGTTCTGGTCGCGGGAAAGGGCTGCGGCCCGGTCGCTGACACCGCCTCCAAGATCGACGGCGTAACCAAGGTGCTCGTCGCCGACGACGCGGCCTATGAGGCGGCGCTTGCGGAGAATGTGGCGCCGCTGATCGTCGGGCTGATGGCCGGCTACGATGCCGTCGTGGCGCCCGCTACCTCGCGCGGCAAGAATATCCTGCCGCGGGTCGCTGCCGCGCTCGATGTAGCGCAGGTTTCCGAAATTCTATCTGTGGAATCGGCCGACACTTTCACCCGGCCGATCTATGCCGGCAACGCCATCGCGACGGTAACGTCGACAGATGCCAAGAAGGTGATCACGGTGCGCGGCACCGCCTTTCCGAAGGCGGCCGTCGGCGCCGGCACAGCTGCGATCGAGTCGGTTTCGGGCGGCAACGACGCCGGCCTTTCGGCGTTCAAGGGCGCCGAGCTGACCCAGTCGGCCCGCCCCGAGCTTACCGGCGCCAAGATCATTGTGTCGGGCGGGCGCGCGCTCGGCTCGGGCCAGGCCTTCCACGATGTGATCGAGCCTCTGGCCGACAAGTTCGGCGCCGCCGTCGGTGCCTCGCGCGCAGCTGTCGACGCCGGCTATGTGCCGAACGACTATCAGGTCGGGCAGACCGGCAAGATCGTCGCGCCGGAGCTTTATGTCGCGGTGGGCATCTCGGGGGCGATCCAGCACCTTGCCGGCATGAAGGATTCGAAGATCATCGTCGCCATCAACAAGGACGAGGAAGCGCCGATCTTCCAGGTGGCGGACTTCGGGCTGGTGGGCGACCTCTTCACGATCGTGCCGGAACTGACGGGCAAGTTGTAGCACCTGCAACGGTTCCGCCACAAAAACGTCAACGGCAGGTAACGCAGGCGAGGCATCCCGCAAAGACCATCTGACACGGGGGTCTTTCATGCTTCGTTCTGCTCTCGCCGGCCTTGCGCTGGCGCTTTCCACATCTGCGTCCGCTGCCATCGTGCTGACCGGCAGTCTCGGCATCGCCGGGGACGCAACGGACTTCAGCGGCATCGCGCCGGCCTTCGGCGGTAACCGCCTTTCGATCGGGTCGGACCTGTTCTACGATTCGGCAAGCAACAGCTTCTGGGGCAACACCGACCGCGGCCCCGGGGGCGGCCTGATCGATTTCGCCCCACGCGTGCACCAGTTCTCGCTCGATATCGGCAGCGACGGTTCGCTCGGCGGCTATACACTGTTGAAGACCGTCGTGTTCAAGAAGGACGGCGTGGCGTTTACCGGCCTCAACCCGCGCCTGGCGCCGCAGGGCAATGCCTCGGTGCTGGGCCTGTCCTACGATCCCGAAGGCCTTGTCGTGCTGAAGAACGGCAATTTGCTGGTCGCCGACGAATATGGCCCGTCGGTCTATGAGTTCGACAGCGAGGGCAACTATATCCGCGCCTTCACACCGCCGGCCAACATCGTGCCGCGCGACGCTGGCGGTAACCTCAACTTCGTCGACGGCCGCCCCACCATCGTGACCGGCCGGCAGGACAACCGCGGCTATGAAGGGCTAACCGTCTCGCCGGACGGCAAGACTGCCTATGCCGTGCTTCAGGATCCGCTGGTGAACGAAGGCGCCCCCGACGGCCGCCGCAGCCGCAACGTGCGCATCGTCGCCTACGACGTGGCAAGCGGCGAATCGACCGGCCAGTTCATCTATCAGTTGGAAAGCCTGGCGGACATCAACGCGCGCGTTCCGTCCGCCACGTTCGGTGCCAACGCCCAGGGGCGCAACATCGGCCTGTCGGCCATCATCGCCCTGGACAACGGCAAGTTCCTGGTGATCGAGCGGGACAACCGCGGGCTCGGAGTCGACGACCCGAATGCACTGAACCCGGTTGCGTCGAAGCGGGTCTACCTGGTCGATCTTGCCGGCGCGAGCGACGTCAGCGGCATCGGGCTCGCCGGCACCAACGACCTGCCGGCTGGTGTTGTTCCGGTGAGCAAGTCGCTCTGGCTCGACGTTGCATCAGCACTGAAAGCCGCCGGCCTGGTGGTCCCCGAGAAGATCGAGGGCATCAGCTTCGGCCCGGCGATCGACGGCGGCTACGCCTTCGTGGTGGTCACAGACAACGACTTCTCGGTTACGCAGACCGGCGAAGGCGTGCAGTTCAACCGCTGCACTTCGGGCATCGGCGGCAGCTTCGTCGATGTGGCGCTGAACGAGCTGTGCCCGACCGGCACGGCACTGATCCCGACTTACGCCTATGTTTTCAAGGTGTCGGGCCAGGATCTGGTGGATGCCGGCATTCCGGAACCCGCCAGCTGGGCGATGATGATCGCTGGGTTCGGCCTGGTGGGCGGCAGCCTGCGCCGGGCGCGCCGCGCCGCCGCCTGAGACGAACGATCAGCCCGGATCGCCGTCAGAGCGGCGCGATCCGGGCGGTCGTCATTCGGCCCAGTTTCCCGGGCACTGCAGCTTGATCGAAGCCGGCATTGTGAAACGCTGACCTCGGCGCTACCCGTCCGTCGCAACCAGCGGAGGGACGGCATGAAGATCGGCGTGATCGGGGCAGGGATGATGGGAGCCGGCATCGCGCAGGTGGCGGCTGCGGCCGGGCATCAGGTCGTGCTGACCGATATGGACCAGGCCCGCGCCGAACAGGGCAAGGCCGGGATCGCGAAGCTCGTCGACCGGCAGGTGGCCAAAGGCGCGCTGGAGCCTGCGGCAGCGCAGGCGCTGCTTGCCCGCATCACCCCCGCGGGGACCAGCGAGGGCTTTTCAGATGCCGGCATCGTAATCGAAGCCGCGACGGAGAATGAAGGGCTGAAGCAGAAGATCTTCGCGGGGCTGGCAGGCAAGCTTTCCCCCGAAACGCTGCTGGCCACCAACACCTCGTCCATCTCGATCACGATGCTGGGCGCCGCCACCGACCGGCCCGATCGCTTCGTCGGCCTGCACTTTTTCAACCCGGTCCCGGTGATGAAACTGGTGGAGATCATCCCCGGCCTGGCCACCTCGGGCCCGACCCGGAGCGCCGCGCGCCACTTCATAGAGACGCTGGGCAAGACCGCGATCGTGTCGGAAGACGCGCCGAGCTTCATCGTCAACCGCGTGCTCTGCCCGATGCTGAACGAGGCGATCTTTGCGCTGGGGGAGGGCGTCGGCAGCGTCGAGGACATCGACGCCGGCCTTCGCCTTGGCGCCAACCACCCGATGGGCCCGCTGACGCTCGCCGATTTCGTCGGGCTAGATACGCTGCACGCCATCATGCTGGTGATGCAGAAGGCAACCGGCGACCCGAAATACCGGCCGGCGCCCTTGCTGTCGAAATATGTCGAAGCGGGCTGGTACGGCCGCAAGACCGGACGCGGCTTTTATGACTATTCCGGCGAAAAGCCGATCCCGACCCGCTGATTGACTCCTGTAGCCCCACGGCACGATAACCCATCAGCTGACCGAGGGGGCGTGATATGACAGGAACCGGGCTTTCGATTGCCGCCATGCTACTCGTTGCAGGCTGCGCCGGCAGCAACCAGGGCACCACCAATCAGACGGTCTGGGTGGCGGACGGTCCGCCCGTCAACTGCATCACCACGCACCAGATCCGATCGATGCGGATCATCAACGACCAGACCATCGACTTCGAGATGACGGGCAACCGTGTCTTCCGCAACAACCTGCCGTTCCGCTGCTCGGGCCTCAGCTTCAACCAGGCCATCCGTCACAATAGCCGCACCTCACAGCTGTGCAGCGTGAACAGCATCACCGTGATCACCCCCGGCAGGGGGCCGAATGGCCCGACATGCTCGCTGGGCCAGTTCCAGCCACTGAAGCGCGTGCCCGTGCCGGAGGTCCCGGCCGAAGCGAGGGGCTGACCTCTGCCGGGGCGTCGACTCAACCCTCGTCGTCAGGCTGGATCTTTGGAGGTGCGCGGTCGGCGAGGTCGCGCGCGACCCGCGGCGTGCGGAGCAGGGCATCGATCCGGGCGGCTTCGGCATAGCTTTCGTCGGTGCGGAAGTGGATTTCAGCCGCATATTTGGTGCTGATGCGTTTCGAGACTTCGCCTTTCAGCCGCTTAGCGTGGGCATTGAGCGCCTTCAGGACGGCCGTTTGGTCTTCGGGCGCAGCGCCGACCGGCATGATATAGGCGGTTGCGTGCCGCAGGTCCGGAGAAACCCGGACTTCGGACACCGAGATGATGTGCCGGTCCAGCACATCGTCCGGCACGTCGCCGCGTGTCAGCAGGTCGGCGAGGACATGGCGCATGGCCTCGCCGACCTTCAACGTTCGGACCGAAGGTTCGCCAGACTTGGGCTTCCGGACCGAGGGTCCGCCGGGTTTGGCTGCCTTCTTCACAGGTTGCGCAGACGCTCCTCGACTTCGAAGGTTTCGATGACGTCCCCCTTCTCGATCGCCTGGAAATTCTCCAGGCCGATGCCGCACTCATAACCCTTTTCCACCTGCGTGACGTCGTCCTTGAAGCGGCGCAGCGACGCGATCGAGCCGGTGTAGATGATGACATCGTCGCGCAGCACGCGTGCCTTCAGGTTGCGCTTGATGAAGCCCTCCATCACGAGGCAACCCGCCGCCTTGCCGAACTTGCCGGCCTGGAAGACTTCGCGGATTTCCGCGCGGCCCACCACATTCTCGAAATATTCCGGCCCGAGCTTGCCGGCCATCCCGGCCTTCACTTCATCGATCAGGTCGTAGATGATGTCGTAATATTTCAGCGGCACGCCCGCCTGGTTGGCGGCTTCCCGGGCCTTGGCATTGGCGCGCACATTGAAGCCGATGATGAGGGCGCCGGATGCCCGGGCCAGCGTCACGTCGGATTCGGTGATGGCGCCCACGCCCGAATGCAGGACTCGCACGCGGATTTCGTCGGTGGACAGCTTGTTGAGCGCCGAGACGATAGCTTCGGTCGAGCCATGGACGTCGGCCTTGACGACAACGGGGAACTCCACCGCCTTCTTGTCGGCAAGCCCTGCGAACAGGCTTTCGAGGCTGGCCGGGGCCGACGTGGTGCGCTTGGTAAGCGCAACCTGCTGGCGATAGTCCGCGACTTCGCGAGCGCGGGCCTCATTCTCGACGACGGACAACATGTCCCCGGCGGCGGGAACCCCCGAGAGGCCCAGAACCTCGACCGGGACCGAGGGCCCCGCTTCCTTCACGGTCTGGCCCTTGTCGTTCACCAGCGCGCGGACCTTGCCCCATTCAGTGCCCACGACGAAGATGTCGCCGGCGCGCAGCGTGCCCTTGCCGACCAGAACGGTCGCCAGCGGCCCGCGGCCCTTATCGAGCTTCGCCTCCACGACGGTGCCTTCGGCCAGTCGGTCCGGGTTGGCGGTCAGCTCCAGGAGCTCGGCCTGCAGCAGGATCTTCTCGGCCAGTTCCTCCAGCCCGGTGCGCTTCAGGGCGGACACTTCCACGTCCTGCACTTCGCCGCCCATCGATTCGACCTGGATGTCATATTGCAGCAGTTCGGTGCGCACCCGGTTCGCGTCGCTGCCGGGCTTGTCCATCTTGTTGATGGCCACGATCATCGGCACGTTCGCCGCCTTCACATGGTTGATGGCCTCGATCGTCTGCGGCATGATGCCGTCGTCGCCGGCGACCACCAGCACTACGATGTCGGTCGCATTGGCGCCCCGGGCGCGCATTTCGCTGAACGCCTCGTGGCCGGGCGTATCCAGGAAACTGATCTTTTCGCCCGATTTCAGCGTGACCATATAGGCGCCGATATGCTGGGTGATGCCGCCGGCTTCTCCCGCGACAACATCTGTGCCGCGCAGTGCATCCAGCAACGAGGTTTTGCCGTGATCGACATGGCCCATGATGGTGACAACGGGTGGCCGCGTCTGCAGGTCCTCCACCCGGTCCGCGTCGCCTTCGATGCCGATCTCGACGTCGCTGTCGCTCACGCGCTTGATGATGTGACCGAATTCGGTGACCAAAAGCTCGGCGGTGTCCTGATCGATAAACTCGTTCATCGTGGTCGGCATGCCCATCTTGAACAGCGCCTTCACCAGGTCGGCGCCGCGCTCGGCCATGCGGTTGGCGAGTTCCTGAACCGTGATCGCTTCGGGCACCTGCACTTCGCGCGCCGTGCGCGCCGTGGCTGCGCCGCCGCCGCCATGGGCACTGCGTTTCTGCTTCTCGCTCTGCCGGCGCATGGCCGCCATCGAACGCATCCGGGTGCCGTCCTCGTCGCCCAGCGCCCGAGTAATGGTCAGCTTGCCGGAGCGGCGCTGTTCCTCGCGCGGGTTGCGTGACGGCTTCACGGGCTCGGGCGGCCGGCGCAGCGGCCCACGTCCGGCAACCGCACCACGCGGGCGGTCCTCGTCGTCAACCAGCTGTGCCACGGGAACGGGGGGCGCTTCGGCGGCGCGGCGCGCGGCCTCGGCGGCTGCCACGGCGGCTTCCGCCTCGGCGCGTGCCTTGTCTTCCAGCCGCTTCTTCTCGGCTTCGGCCGCTTCGGCGCGCTCGCGCATTTCGCGGATGCGGCCTTCCTCGGCGCGTTGCAGCCGCTCTTCCTCAGCCAGCCGGATCAACAGCGTCTGGCGCTCCCGCGCAGTCAGCTTGGGGTTTTGCAGTGCCTTCTGCACGGCCGTCAGCTCGGGCTTCACCGGCACCGGCTTCGGGGCGGGGGGCGGGGCCACGACTACAGGCGCCGGTTCGGCGACCGGTTCCGCGGCTGCGACAGGTTCGACCGCGACGGACTCAACCGGCGCGACTTCAACCGGGGCAGCCTCGGCGGGCTCCTCTGCGGGCTTTTCTGCGAGCTTCTGGGCTGGCTTCGGCGGTTCCTTGTCCAGCGGAGCGTCCGTCATCACCCGGAACGGCGGTGGCGGCGGCACGGGCATGGCCGGGCCCTTGGCGGGCTCGGCGGCGGCCGGCGGCGCCACGGGGGCAACCGGCGGAGCGGGCGAGGCTTCCACCAGCTCGGGCGTGTCTTCCTGCTCACCGGCGGGGATCGGGTCCCCGGGCTTCCTGAACACGCGCGCGCGCTTGGTTTCCACCACCACCTTGTGGGTGCGGCCATGGCTGAAGCTCTGCTTGACCTGGCTGACCTCGGTGGTGCGCTTCACCCCGAGTTGCGGCCTCAGACCCAGCTTCGGCTTTTCTTCGTCGCTCATTCCCGTCCTTCGTCGTCGTTCCGCCGGCCGGGGGCATCCCCGCCGTCGTTTCCAAATCCGTTGCTGCCACTAAAGGCGAGCCAGCGCCGGACGTCGGTTGCAACCCGCGCCGCTGCCTTGCCATCCGAAAGGCCTGAATGCACCATATTCTCACGCCCGAGCGCCCGAGACAAGGCCGCGCGACCCGCCGGAAGGGTGAAAACCCGATCCATGCTGCCGCCGCCGCTGCGGAACGCCTGGTTCAGCTTGGCAACCCCGTCGTCGGCGGCATCGCCTGCATGGATCAGGAGGTGGAGCCGCCCGGCCCGGGCCCACTCCGCCATTCTATCCGACCCGAATACAAGATGCCCGGCTCGATGTTCGAGGCCCAGGCGGTCCAGCGCGCGCTTTTCCAGCCCGTCCGCGATCCTTTGCGGCAAGTCGTCGGGGAGGGCAGCAGGCTCACGGAACGCCCGGGCCAGCGCACCCTTCAGCTTGCCCTTCACGATCGCCGTTTCCAGCGCCGCCCGGTCGGGCGCGACCCAGGCGCCGCGCCCCGGCAGCCGCGCGCCGAGATCCGGCCACACGGCGCCATCAGGGCCCAGTGCCAGCCGGATCAAGGCCACACGTTCGCCATGCACCCCCGAAAGGATGCAGCGCCGCTCGGGCCCGGTCGTCGAAGGCGTTCCTCCGGCTGCGAGGCCGGCGGTGTCGGCCTCGTCTAGAAGCGCAACTGTTTGGTCATCGGGGGGCATGGGCTGAAACGCCCTCCCTCACCATGAGGTACAGGATCAGGCTCATCACGCGGCGCTTTCCTCGTCCTCGAACCAGTGCTTCCGGGCGGCCATGATGATCGCATTGCCATCGTCGACCGAGATGTTGAAGGCGACCAACAGGCCGGCGGGGATCTCGCGCCGCTTGTCGCCCTTGCCGATAAGCTCGTCCGTGGAAAGATCGGCGAGATCGTCCAGCTGCTTGATGCCCTTGGTGCCCAGGCGAACCAGCATCTCCTCGGTCAGCCCGGGAATTTCGGCCAGAGCATCCTCCACGCCCAGCGCACGGCGGGCGTCGCGGAAATTCTGCTCGCGCCGCTCCAGCGCTTCCTGGGCGCGGTTCTGCAGCTCGGCCGCAACATCCTCGTCCAGTCCCTCGATCGTCGCCAGCTCCTCGGTCTCGACATAGGCGACTTCTTCCAGGCTGGTGAAGCCCTCGGCCACCAGCAGCTGGGCCAGTGTCTCGTCCAGCTCCAATTCCTTCTCGAACAGCTCCGAGCGTTCGACGAATTCCTTCTGCCGCTTTTCGCTTTCGGCGGCTTCGGTCATGATATCGATCTGGTGCCCGGTCAGCTGGCCCGCCAGCCGCACATTCTGCCCGCGGCGACCGATGGCGAGGCTGAGCTGGTCATCGGGGACCACGACCTCGATGCGATTGTCCTCCTCGTCGATCACAACCTTGGCCACCTGCGCCGGCTGCAACGCGTTCACCACGAAGGTTGCGGTGTCGGGCGACCAGGGGATGATGTCGATCTTCTCGCCGGCCAGTTCCTGCACCACGGCCTGCACGCGGCTGCCGCGCATCCCGACGCAGGCGCCAACCGGATCGATCGAGCTGTCGTTGGACAGCACGCCGATCTTGGCGCGGCTTCCCGGATCGCGGGCGCAGGCCTTGATCTCGATCACGCCGTCGTAGATTTCCGGCACTTCCTGCGCGAACAGCTTCTTCATGAATTCGGGATGGGCCCGCGAGCAGAAAATTTGCGGCCCGCGGTTTTCCCGCCGAACGATGGTGATCAGGCTGCGTACCCGGTCGCCGACGCGAAGCACTTCGCGCGGAATCTGCTGGTCGCGGCGGATCACGCCTTCGGCCCGGCCCAGGTCCACCACGATGTGCCCGAACTCCACGCGCTTGACGACGCCCGTGATGATCTCGCCCTGCCGGTCCTTATATTCCTCGAACTGCCGTTCACGCTCGGCATCGCGAACCTTGGTCACGATCACCTGCTTGGCGGCCTGCGCGGCGATGCGGCCGAACTCGATAGGGGGCAGGGGATCGACGATGAAGTCGCCCAGCACCACGTCCTTCTCGCGCTCCTTCGCATCCACCAGGCTGATCTGCTTGAAATAATCCTCGGGCTCCTGGACCACTTCCAGCACCCGCCACAGCCGGAGATCGCCGCCGCGCGGGTCGATCTTGGCGCGAATATCGTTCTCGGCGCCATAACGGGCGCGGGCTGCGCGCTGGATCGCTTCCTCCATCGCCTCGATCACGATCATCCGGTCGATCGATTTCTCGCGCGCCACCGCGTCGGCAATGGCGATCAGTTCGGCCTTGTTCGCAGCAATCGGATTCATGGGTGTCGGTCCTCAGTTCCTGTAGATTCGCGGCGCTTCCCCGGCCGCTTCTTCGTCGTTGTCGTCCTCGATCTCTTCTTCGATCTCGTCGGCGCCATCCTGGCTGAGCAGCGGCGCGGTCTCGGCGATCAGCCGGTCGGTCAGCAGCAGCTTCGCCGTCCGGATCCCGGCGAAGGGCAGGGCGACGACGCCCAGCCCCTCCACCTCGATCCTGACGTCCTCTCCGTCGGTCCCGGCCAGCGGCCCCTGGAAGCGCTTGCGTTCGGCACCGTTCAGCACCAGCCCACTCGCCAGCTCCACCTTGGCGACATGCCCGGCCCAGCGGTCAAAATCCTTCAGGCGGGTCAGCGGCCGGTCGATCCCGGGCGACGAGACCTCCAGCATATATTCCTGGTCGATCGGGTCGGCCTCGTCCAGCAGGGCTGAAATCCGCCGCGACACTTTCGCGCAATCGTCCACCAGCATCTGTCCGGTCGCCGGATCTTCCAGCATAACTTGCAACGTCAGCGAAGGGCCGTCGATCAGCGAGACGCGCACCAGCTCGAACCCGGCAGCTTCCACCACCGGCTCGATCAATCGCATCAATCGCTGCACGTCCGCCATTATTCTCCACAGCCTTGCCGGATATAGGTTCCGGCCCCGCGGCCGCCGGCCGGAGGTTCCTGGAAACCAGATTGTCAGGAAGTGCCGTCGATATAGCTCCCCGTTTCGGTTGCCGCAAGCCTGTCCTGCTGCCAAAGGGCGCCGCGATGACAAAGCTTGTTTTCGCCTGCCCCAAGGGCCGCATCCTGAAAGAGGCGCTGCCGCTGCTGCACGCGGTCGGGATCGAGCCGGAAACGGCGCTGTTCGACGAGGACAGCCGCGCGTTGCGCTTTTCCACCGGCCGCGCCGATCTCGATCTCATCCGCGTGCGCAGCTTCGACGTCGCCACGTTCGTGGCGTTCGGCGCGGCGCAGCTCGGCATTGTCGGCAACGATGTGCTCGCCGAGTTCGGCTATTCCGAACTCTATTCGCCGGTCGATCTCGGCATCGGCCGTTGTCGCCTGTCGGTTGCGGAGCCCGACGATGCGCCGCCGATCGCAACGGAGTCGCACGTCCGCGTCGCCACCAAATATCCGCACCTGACGCAGGCGCATTTCGCCGCACGAGGCCTGCAGGCCGAATGCGTGAAGCTGAACGGCGCGATGGAGCTGGCGCCGCTGCTGGGGCTGGCGCCGCGCATCGTAGATCTGGTGTCAACCGGGCGGACGCTGAAGGATAATGGGCTGGTGGAGCGCGAGCTGCTGCTGCAAGTGACGTCGCGGCTGATCGTGAACCGCGCAGCGTTCAAGACGATGCCGGCAGTAGGCGAGCTGGTGGATGCGTTCCGGGCGCTGCGGCTGAAGGACGTGGCATGATCCGGCTGTCTTCTGTCGACGCCGATTTCGCGGCTCGTTTCGCCGCGCTGGTCGCCGACACCAGAGAGCCCGACCGGGGTGTGGCGGGGCAGGTCGCCGCCATTCTGGAGCGAGTGCGCAAGGAAGGCTTCCGGGCCGTCGCCGAGCTGACCTCGCGGTTCGACCGGGTGGACCTGACCGCCGACAGCGTCGAAGTGCGCGGCAGCGAACGCGCCGCCGCCGTTGCCTGGGTGCCGGCC
This sequence comes from Sandaracinobacter sp., assembly GCA_031425455.1. Lineage (GTDB taxonomy): Bacteria > Pseudomonadota > Alphaproteobacteria > Sphingomonadales > Sphingomonadaceae > Sandaracinobacteroides. The sequence continues at coordinate 63,267 of JANPJJ010000090.1, forward strand.
GACCAGCGCGCCGCACTGGAGCTCGCCGCGACACGCATTCGTGCGTTCCACGCCGCCCAGCGCCCCGCCGACGGCGAACATGCCGACTCGACGGGCGTGCGCGCCGGCTGGCGCTGGACCGCGGTGGAACGCGCTGGGCTCTATGTACCGGGCGGGCGGGCTGCCTATCCCTCGTCGGTGCTGATGAATGCGATCCCGGCGCAAGTGGCGGGTGTCGACGAGCTGGTGATGGTGACGCCAACGCCGGATGGTCGATTGAACCCGCTGGTGATGCTGGCGGCCGAACTAGCGGGGGTTTCGCGAATCTTCCGGATCGGCGGGGCGCAGGCCGTGGCGGCGCTGGCGTTCGGAACGGCCCCTCTGCCCAAATGCGACATGATCGTCGGACCCGGAAACGCCTGGGTGGCGGAAGCCAAGCGCCAGCTGTTCGGCACGGTCGGGATCGACATGGTCGCGGGGCCTTCGGAAATCCTGGTGATCGCCGATGCAAGTGCCCGGCCCGACTGGATCGCCGCAGACCTGCTGTCGCAGGCCGAGCATGATCCCGTCGCCCAGTCGATCCTCATCACCGACAGCGCGACGCTTGCCGACGCAGTCGCCAGCTGGGTGGAGAAGCTGCTGCCGACGCTCTCCACCGAAGCTGCAGCACGGGAAAGCTGGGACAGCTATGGCGCGATCATCCTGGTCGACGATATCGCAGCCGCGGTGCCGCTCGCCGATGCGCTTGCGGCAGAGCATGTCGAGCTGATGCTTGCCGACCCGGCCCCGCTGTTCGCTGCCATCCGCCATGCCGGGTCAATTTTCCTGGGTGCCCACACGCCCGAACCGATCGGCGACTATATCGGCGGGCCCAACCATGTGCTTCCCACCGGCCGACGCGCGCGGTTTTCCGGCGGGCTCGGCGTGCATAACTTCATGAAGCGCACCACCTGGCTCGACGCCGGCCCGGCCGGGTTCGCGGCGCTTGCAGATGCAACCGCAACGCTGGCCGACGCCGAGGGACTGGCCGCCCACGCACTGGCGATCCGGATCCGGCGCGACTAGCGGCGGCGCTGCTTCGGCGCGGGCGGCTGCGCCGGCGCGATCGAAGGGGCGCGGAACTTCATCTGCATCTGCAGGCAATCCCCCGCGGCGAACGCGCGACCGTCGGGCAGCCGCGCTTCGGCGTGGACTGCGAGCGGGGCTTCACCCGGCTTCTGGAAATAGAAGATGTCGAGGATACAGGCGCCGCCGAACTGAAGCTGCCGCGCGGTGCCTTCGCGCCGATCGAGCCGGGGCCCCCCCAGCAGCTGGAGCGCTGTCTCCGCCGGCTGGCCGAGCAGCAGCTCCATGCCGGGCGGCGGCGGCGGCGGGGGCGGCGCGGCCGCCGGCTTGGGCGTCGTTGCGCAGCCGGCGAGCGGAAGGACGGCGATCAGCGCCAGGGTCAGCGGCAGGGGGCGAAGCATCGCGCCGGTCTAGCCAGTGCCACCCCGCGATGCTAGCGGCCTGCCACCTCAAACCGCCCGGGAGCATCTTTTGGCCGACCAGTTCGACGTCCTCGCCATCGGCAACGCCATTGTCGACGTGATCGCCGCCCACCCCGACAGTTTCCTCGAAGAACAAGGCATCCCCAAAGGCAGTATGCGGCTGATTTCGGCCGAGGAAGCGACCAGGCTCTATGGCGCGATGGGGCCCGGGCGCGAGATATCGGGAGGTTCGGCCGCCAACACCGCCGCCGGAATTGCCGCACTGGGCGGCAGCGCGGCGTTTCTGGGCCGGGTCTCCGACGACCAGCTCGGCCGTGTGTTCGCGCACGATATCCGCGCGGCGGGGGTTGTCTATCGCACGCCCGCGGCGACCGGCGGGCCGCCGACCGGCCAGTGCCTCATCATCGTCTCGCCAGACGCCCAGCGCACGATGAACACCTATCTCGGCAGCTGCCAGGAAGTCGACGAGGCGGACGTGGACGAGGGCATGGTGCGCGCTGCGCAGGTGACCTACTTCGAAGGCTATCTGTGGGACCCGCCGGCGCCGATCCGGGCGATCCGCAAGGCAACGGCGATCGCCCACGCTGCGGGCCGCAAGGTGGCGCTGACGCTTTCGGACGTTTTCTGCGTCGAAGGTCACCGGCACGATTTCCTCGACCTGATGAAGACCGGCGCCGTCGATATCGCGTTCGCCAACGAGAATGAGGCGAAGAGCCTGTTCCAGACCGACAGCATCGACATTGCGATCGAGGGATTGTCGGCGATCGTTCCGCTTGCCGTGGTTACCCGATCCGAAAAGGGAGCGATCGTGGTGCAGGGCGACATGCGCGCCGAGGTGCCGGTCACGCCGGCCCTGCGCGTGCTCGACACGACAGGGGCCGGCGACCTGTTCGCGGCCGGCTTTCTGGCCGGGCACACGAAGGGCCGGACGCTGCATGATTCGGCGGTGATGGGCACCATCGCAGCCGCCGAGGTGATCGAGCATTACGGCGCGCGGCCGGAAGCGGACCTGAGGGCGCGGGTCCAGGCGTCGCTGGGCTGAAAATAGATCATCCGGAGCGAACGAAAATCCCTGCTTCAATAAGACCGGCATCCTGGCCCACGGCACTTTTCGGGCGCTCGATGGTTTGCACAAACGACAGGTCGCGCGATGAATGCGGCCAACGGGACAGAAAAGGGTCAACTCATGCGCAAGATACTTCAAACCACGTTGGTTGCCGTCGCTGCGCTCACGTTGAGTGCGCCAGCTTTTGCCGACCCGCCGAGCCATGCGCCGGCGCATGGAAAGCGCGCCAAGGATGCCAAAGCCGCGAAGGCCAAAACCTGGGACGCGCGCTACCCCGAGCGCTATTATGTCGATGATCGGGGTTACCAGCCGCGCCGGCTGGCCAGCTCGGACGCTGTTTATCGCGGTAACGACGGGCGCTACTACTGCCGCCGATCGGACGGGACGACGGGACTGATCGTCGGCGCGCTGGCCGGCGGCACGCTCGGCAATGTCATCGCGCCGGGTGGATCGAAGACCGTGGGCAGCCTGATCGGCGGAAGCCTGGGGGCGATCCTCGGCAAGGAACTGGACGACGGCGTAACCTGCCGCTGAGCTGCGCAGCCGGCAGCGTAGCGGCTAAAGCGGCTTCAGCTGGCTGAACGGCGTGTCCTTGTCCGGCCGGAGATCGCCGGGCAGACCTAGCACCCGCTCGGCAATAATGTTGCGCAGGATCTCGTCCGTACCGCCGGCGATGCGCAGCCCTGCAGACCACATATAGCTGCTCTGCAGCTTCTCGAGGTCGGAGCCGGGCTCGACCGCGAAACCCTGTGTCTCGGCGAGATCGAGTGCGAAGCTTGCCATGTCCTGCATGGTTTTCGCAACCACCACCTTGGAGATGGACTGTTCCGGCCCGGGAATCGCCCCCTTCGACAGGGCCGAGAGCGCGCGCATCTGGGTGAGCTTGATGCCTTCGTCGGCGATATAGGTGTCGGCGATGCGCTGGCGGACGTCGGCTCGTTCCATTGCCGGGCCGGTATCGGTTTCGATTCCCGAAGCAACGTCCATCAGGGTGCGATAGCCCGGCGCGTGGCGGGGCTTGCCGCCCACAGCCAGGCGCTCGTGCATGAGGGTGGTAAGGCTGACCTTCCAGCCGTCGCCCACGGCCCCCAGCCGGTGGCTGTCGTTCACCCGCACATCGGTGAAGAACACCTCGTTGAAGTCGCTCCCGCCCGACATCTGCCGGATGCCGCGGACCTCCACGCCCGGCGCCTTCATGTCGACGATGAACATCGTCAGCCCCTTGTGCTTGGGCGCGTCGAAATCGGTGCGGCAGACCACGATCCCGAAGTCCGACTTGTGCGCGAAGCTGGTCCAGACCTTCTGGCCGTTGATCACCCACTCATTGCCCTCTTTCACCGCCTTCGTGCGGATGCTGGCGAGGTCCGAGCCGGCGACGGGTTCGGAAAAGAGCTGGCACCACACCTCGTCGCCGCGCAGCGCCTTGGGCACGTAGCGCGCCGCAACCTCGGGCGAGCCGTGGGTGAACACAGTCGGGATGCACATGCCCAGCCCGATCGAGTAGAGGCCGCTCGGCACATAGGTGCGGCTTTCCTCCTGGTTGAAGATGATCTGATGCATGGGCGTCAGGCCCTGGCCGCCCACCGCCTTGGGCCAAGTGAGGCCGACATAGCCTGCCGCATGTTTGGTTGCCTGCCACCCCTTCGAACGGATGACGAAATCCTCCAGGCCCCAGGGCTTGGCGGGAGGCGCCAGATATTCGCCCGCGTTGTCGGCGATCCAGTCCTTCACCGTGGCGCGGAATTCGGCTTCGGCGGGAGTGTCGTTGAAGTCCATAGGGCGCTCCTAGGCTGCGGCGCGATTGCGTTGTTCGAGGGCTCGTACCAGCCTGTCCTGCCAGTGCGCCCTGCTGCCGATCGACGCGGCGATCGCGCGGTTGCGGCGGTAGTAGAATTGGGCGTCATGCTCCCAGGTGAAGCCGATCCCGCCGTGAAGCTGTACCGCCTCCTCGGCAGTGAACTTCAGTGCATCGAGACTGGCGACGCGGGCGGCGGCGGCGGCCTGCGCCAACTCAGGCGTCGAGGCGCCAGTTTCGCCGGGTCGCGTTGCCACGCTCCACGCCCAGCAGCCGTGCAGCGCATGGGCGCGGGCCAGCTCGGCCTTGATATACATGTCGGCGAGCTTGTGCTTCACGCCCTGATAGCGGCCGATGCGCTGGCCGAAGGCGACCCGGTCCTTCGCATAGGCAACGGTCATGTCGCGCGCCGCATCGGCAGTTCCCAGTGCTTCCCAGGCGGAGATCACGGCGAGCTGTTCGGTCAGGCGAAGCCAGTGGGCCGCGGTGCCCAGCGACTCGGCCGGGGTATTCGCGAAGCTGAGGCGCGCGGAGGGTCGGACGAGGTCCAACGTGTCGACCTTCTCGCGGGCGACGCGTTCGAGTGCTGCGATCGCCATTGCCGGGCCGTCGGGCGTGGCGATCGTGACGATGGCCATGGTTGCGACAAGCCCGTCCGGAACGGGAGACTTGGTGCCGGTAAGGGTACCGCCGGCGAGGTTCAGGCCGGGCATGGCCGTGGGGGACTTCGCATCGCCCTCGGCCCAGGCGACACAGCCCAGCGCCTCGCCGCTGGCCAGCATCGGCAGCCACTGCGCCTGCTGCGTTTCGGTGCCGGCGAGCAGGATTGCCTCGATCGCAGCCATGGTGGAGAGGAGCGGAACGGGGGCAAGGCTGCGCCCGATCTCCTCGGCGAGGACACAGGCCTCGTCGGTGCCGAGGCCGAGGCCGCCATGTACCTCGGGAACGCGAGCCGCAGGCCAGCCCTGCTCGACGATTTCGGACCACAGCGCTGCGTCATGGGTTGTGCCGGCGTCCATCGTCTTGCGGGCCACGGAAGGGCCGGCGCGGGCATCCAGGAATCTGCGCGCAGCGTCCTTCAGGGTCTTGGCATCGTCGGACAGGTCGAAATTCATCGGCGGCACACCTCCATCGGGGGCACGCTTAAGCGCGAAGCGGGGCCGCGCCAACCGGCGCGACCCCGCTCCTGTCAGTATTGCCAAGGCTCGATGTGGAAGACCACATCGAGTTCCGCCTAGCGGCCGGCGTGCGGTCGCACTTACGGCCTTCGGCCGAGCGACTTTGGGTTCAGGCCGCCTTGCGGCGACCCTTGGGCGCCGCCATCGCTTCCTTGTCCTCTTCCTCGTCGTCCTGCTCCAGGCCCGACCCCGTCAGCGCCTCGCCGAGCTGGCGCACCTTGTCGCTGTTCTTCTCGGCGCCATTCTTGGCAGCCTTGTCGGCGATCTTGGTCGTGGATTGGCCCAGGCGATGCAGGATGGCTTCCACCCGCTCGGGGTCGGGTTGATCCTGCTCAAGCTGGCGGCGCAGCGAGGCGAGATCGCGGGCGATGCCCTTCGCGCCGGGGAGGTCGAGCTCCGACAGGGCGGTTTCCCAATCCTCGATCATGGCGATGGCTTGCTTCGGCTTCAGGTCTTCGATGCCCCGTGCAAAGGCATTCAGCGTGGCGGTGAAACGGACGGCCATTTGGGTGCTCCGGAATTGGCGGCGCGGAACTGCGCAGCATGCTCTGAACGCCCCTACTTCAAGGCCGGTTCCTGCGGCACCTCGCCGCTTCGTCGCATCGGGCATGCCTTCTGAGTCAGGCCGCCTTGGCGATGGCCTCACCGGGCCAGCCCGCCCACAGTCGGGTGCGCCGGGCCGAGACCGCGCTTTCTGCCGCCGCCTTCACGGGGCCAAAGCCGCGCGCATCCAGCGGCAGTCGGGCGATCTCGGTCGCCAGCGCCAAATTGGCAGGCGTCAGCCCCGCCAGCAGCCTCTCCGCCTCGCCGACGTAAAGCCCGATCGCCGCCCGCTCATGCCGTCGTTCCGCGCTACGGCCAAACGGGTCCAGCGCCGTTCCGCGCAGCCTCTTCATCCCGGCCAGCAGCTTGAACAGAGGCTCCACCAGCCAGCCGGCAATTGTGTATTTCTTCGGCCGCCCCGTCGCCGGATCGATTTTCGCGATCAGCGGCGGCGACAGGTGATAGGTGCGCCTTCGCTGCTCGCTGAAGCTGTCGCCCAGTTGCGCCGCAAACCGGCCGTCGGTCATCAGCCGTGCGACTTCATATTCGTCCTTGTAGGCCATCAGCTTGTGCAGCGAACGGGCCACCGCTTCGGACAGCGCTTCGCTTCCCGGCATCGCTGCAGACTCCGCCGCGCGGACCTGCCCGACGAGCGTTCGATAGCGCTCCCCATAGGCGGCATCGCCCCAGGCAGTCAGGTCCGCCACGCGCCGGTCGATCCGCTCGTCCAACGTCTGCGCCAGCAGCACCGGCGGCGCCAGCAGCGCCTCCACCCGGGCCGGGTCGTGCGCGACCAGCCGGCCGAGCGCGAAGGCCTGCTTGTTGAACGGCACCGACACCCCGTTCAGCTCGATGGCTCCCTCCAGGCTCTCCAGTGACAGCGGGATCAGCCCCTTCTGCCAGGCAAAGCCCATCAGCATGACATTGGCGGCGATCGCGTCGCCCATCAGCGCAGTGGCGATGCGTTCGGCTGCCACGAAATCATGGCCTCGGGCCGCGGTTTCGACTGCCTTCTTCACCTGCGCGGTCCTGAAATCGAAATCGCGATCCCGCACGAAGTCCGCTGTCGGCGCGACGTTCGCATTGGCGACGACATGGGTCCGCGCCGCCGACATCAGATTCTGCGCCGCCTTGTCCGCCGCCACCACAGCGTCGCAAGCGATCACCAGGTCGGCGGTGCCGGTCATGATGCGCGGGCCGAGCAGCTGGTCGTTGGCGGGGGCGAGCCGCACATGGCTCCAGACGGCGCCGCCCTTCTGGGCGAGGCCCGCCATGTCGGCGGTCGTCGAAGCGAGGCCGGCGATGTGGCCTGCCATCCCGAGCAGAGCCGAGACGGTCAGCACGCCGGTGCCGCCGATCCCCGTCACCAGGATGTTGGTTGCGCCCGTGAGCAGCGGCACAGCCGGCATCGGCAGACCCGAAAGGTCCAGCGTCTGCTTTTCAGGCTTCCTCAGCTTGCCGCCTTCCACCGTCACGAAGCTGGGGCAGAAGCCCTTCACGCAGCTGAAATCCTTGTTGCAGCTGGACTGGTTGATGCGCCGCTTGCGGCCGAACTCGGTCGCCAGCGGCTCCACCGAGACGCAGTTGGATTGCACCGAACAGTCGCCGCAGCCTTCGCAGACGGCCGGGTTGATCACGACGCGCCGGTCCGGGTCCACCATCAGGCCGCGCTTCCGGCGGCGCCGCTTCTCGGCCGCGCAGGTCTGGTCGTAGACGATAACGGTCGTGCCCGGCGTTTCGCGTGCGATCCGCGAGATCGGGTCGAGCTCGGCCCGGTCGTGCAGCCCTACCTCGCCAGGCAGCGTGCCCGCCGGGTAGCGCTCCAGGTCCTCGGTGAGCACCCAGACCTTCTTCGCGCCCTCGGCCAGCATCTGTCGCGCGATCTGCGGCACGCTCAGCTCGCCGTCGTGCTTCTGCCCGCCGGTCATAGCGACCGCATCGTTGTAGAGGATCTTGTAGGTGATGTTGGCGCCGCTCGCGATTGCCTGGCGCACCGCCAGCAGGCCGGAGTGAAAATAGGTGCCGTCGCCCAGATTGGCGAAAATGTGATTGTCCTCCACGAACGGCGCCTCGCCGACCCAGGTCACGCCTTCGCCGCCCATCTGCGTGAAGGTCTCGGCACGGTCCATCCAGAGCGCCATGATGTGGCAGCCGATCCCGGCCAGCGCCCGGCTGCCCTCGGGCACCTTGGTGGATGTGTTGTGCGGGCAGCCCGAGCAGAAATAGGGCGTGCGCTTGGTGGGCGTCAGGAATTTGGCGTTCAGATTTTCCCGCTGTTCGAACCAGCGGATGGCGGCTTCGATCCGGTCGGTCTTGTGGAAGTGGCTGAGCCGCTGCGCCACCACCTTGGCGATCATGCCCGGCGTCAGCTCGTTGTCGGGGGAAAGCAGCCACTCGCCATGCTCGTCCTGTTTGCCGACGACCTGCGGGCGCACGCCCGGTTTCCAGTTGTAAAGCTGCCACTTCAGCTGATGCTCGATGAACTCGCGCTTCTCCTCGATGACGAGGACTTCCTCCAGCCCCTCGGCAAAGGCGCGAACACCGTCGGGCTCCAGCGGCCAGGGCATGCCCACCTTGTACAGTCGGAGCCCGATTTCGGAGGCGACCTTGGCGTCGATGCCCAACTCCTCCAGCGCCTCCATTGTATCGGCGAAGGCCTTGCCCGTCGTAAGGATGCCGATCCGCGGGCGCGGCGTGTCCCACACCAGGCGATCGATTCCGTTGGCCTTGGCGAACGCCTGGGCGGCGAACCCCTTGTAGCGCTGCAGCCGCGTGTCCTCGTCGCGCCAGATGTCGTTGGGGCGGATATGG
>JANPJJ010000091.1:0-4312 GCA_031425455.1 Sandaracinobacter sp.
CGGACAGCAGAACAATTTGCCGCACGCGGTTGCCAGGAGGATCGGCGCCGCCCCGCGGCGCATGCTGTATGGCCCGGTTGGGGGCAACACACCGCAGCTTCTGGTGAACATGTTTGCTGAGCAGATTGCGTCCGGCGCGCACGACGTCGTGCTGCTGGCCGGATGCGAGCCGCTTCGCACCCAGTCGCGGGCGCTGAAGGCCGGCTTGAAGCTGGACTGGGCCGAGGAAAGCCCCGCCGTTGCCGAGACGCTGGGCAAGGAAAGTCGCTTCGTCACCCCGCACGAGATGGCGCACGGGATCGCGCTGCCGGTGAACGTCTACCCGCTGTTCGAGAATGCGTTGGGCGCGCACTATGGCCGCACGCCGCTGGCGCACCGCGGAGCCATCGGCCGGCTGATGGCGCGGTTCACCGAGGTGGCGGCGCGGAATCCCTATGCGCAGCTGCCGATCGCCCGGTCGGCCGAAGAGCTGATCACGCCCGAGGGCGACAACCGCTACATCGGCTATCCCTATACCAAATATCTGAACAGCAACATGTTCGTGGACCAGGCGGCCGCGCTGCTGCTGATGAGCACGGCCGCTGCCGATCGGCTGGGCGTGCCTGCAGCCAAACGCGTCTATCTGCACGGGTCGGCCGACACGCACGAAAAGATGCTGGTGTCGGACCGGGTGAACTATCACAGCTCGCCCGCCGTCCGGATCGGCGCGGCGCATGCGCTGGCCGAGGCCGGGATCGGTGTGACGGAACTGGCCCATTTGGATCTCTACAGCTGCTTTTCCAGCGCGGTGCAGATCGCCGCCGACGAGATCGGGATCGCGCATGACGACCCGCGTGGACTGACCCTGACCGGCGGGCTCCCCTATTTCGGCGGGCCTGGAAACAATTATTCGATGCACGGGATCGCTGAAGTCGCAGCCCGCTGCCGTGCTGCACCGGGACAGTATGGATTGGTGTTCGCCAACGGCGGCTATCTGACCAAGCATAGTTTCGGGGTGTGGAACACGGCTCCGCGCGTGTTTACTCGAACCGATCCGGCCAGCTATCAGGCGGGCATCGATGCCATGGACAGCCCGGCGCTGACGGAAAAGCCGGAGGGTGAGGGCACGGTCGAGACCTTCACCGTGATCCACGACAAGGGCGTGCCCGCCTTAGCCATCATCATCGGCAGGCTGGATGCCGACGGCAGCCGGTTCCTGGCGCAGGTGCACGAGCATGCGGGCGCCCTGATCGATGTGCCCGTGATCGGCCGGCCGGTCACCGTCCGCCCGACCGCCAGCGTCAATATCGCAACGCTGGCCTGATGTCGGTCTTGCTGAAGTCGCTGCCCTTGAACAGCAAGGGCCGGCCGGTCCCTTTCACGAGGGCGTAGCTAAACAGGTCGCCGTAGTTCAGTCGGGCTACCCGCGCTTCTCCCAGCCGCCGGCTTCCTTCTGCTGCCAGTAGCTTCGTGCCACGCCCTCCCGCGCGCCGATCGCCTTCCAATCGCCCCGGGCGCGGGTATGCGCCTCCGTGCCGTCGTCGAATAGGTTCAGCACGCGCTTGAAGGCCTCGAACCCCGGTGGCAGGCCGGTTTCCAGCAACAGCATGAAGGTGGCGCCGTTAGGTGCGTCGATGGGTGCGTCCGCCACTTCGGACAGCAGGATGGGCTGCTCGGCCTCGTCACCCTGCCCTGCGGTGCCGTGGGCGAGGAAGCTGTCGGGATCGTTCACCCACAATGCTCGGTCCAACTCGCGCAGCCGGTCGGCCGGTCCCACCACCAGCAGCCGCTGGCCGCCGGCCGAGGCCTTCGCCGCCAGGCGCACCGCAACCTGGCGCGCGGGCGCGCGGGTGCAATGGTAGAAATCGACGATTGTCGCCAGCGCTCAGCCCTCGAAATGCTCGGCGACGAAAGCATCGACCAGCCGCACGCCGAAGCCGGTAGCCCCTTTGTCGTGCAGGGGCGCTGCTTTGGGCCGCCACACTGCGCCCGCGATGTCGATATGGGCCCATTCCACGCCGTCATCGACATAGCGCTGCAGGAACTGGGCGGCCGTGATCGACCCGCCCTCGCGGGGCCCCAGATTCTTCATGTCGGCGATGGTGGAATCGATCAGCTGGTCGTAGTGGCCGCCCGGCTCCGACAGCGGCTGGCGCCAGACCAGGTCGTTCACCTTGGCGCCGGCGGAGTCCAGCTTGCTCCACAATGTATCGGAATTGCTGAACACGCCCGCATAATGATGCGCCAGGGCCACGATGATCGCCCCGGTCAGCGTCGCGAAATCGAGGATCACCTTGGGTTTGTAGGTCCGCTGTGTCCAGGTGAGGCAGTCGTTCAGCACCAGGCGCCCCTCGGCATCGGTGTTCAGCACCTCGATGGTCTGGCCCGACATCGAGGTGACGACGTCGCCTGGCCGCTGCGCGTTGCCGTCCGGCATGTTCTCGACGAGGCCGCAAACGCCGACCACGCGCGCCTTCGCCTTGCGGCTGGCCAGCGCCACCATGATGCCGGCGACCGCGCCGGCACCGCCCATGTCCCACTTCATGTCTTCCATGCCCGCCGCAGGCTTGATGGAAATGCCGCCGGTATCGAACGTCACGCCCTTCCCCACCAGCGCCAGCGGCACGGCATCGTCGCTTCCGGTTCCGTTCCACTCCATCGCCAGCAGGCGCGGCGGCTTCACCGACCCTTGCCCGACGCCCAGCATCGACCCGGCGCCGAGCTTGGCCAGCTCCTTCTCGTCGAGCACGGTGACCTTTACCCCCAGGGGCTCGACCTTCGCCCGCACCCGATCGACGAAGCTCTGTGGATAGATGATGTTGCCGGGCTCGGTGATCAGCTCTTTGGCGAACGCCACGCCGGCTGCCACCTGTTGCAACCGCTCAGAAAGGGCCGGGGCACCGGCCGGTGCCCCGGCAAGGGTGATGGTGGCCAGCTTGGGTTTCTGTTCTTCCTTCAGCTTCGTGCGGTAGGTATCGAGCCGCCAGCTCCTGAGTTCGGCCCCATGGGCAAAATGCGCCGCAGCGACGTCGGTGCCGACGCCGAGGTCGGCGATGCCGCTGAAGTCCGCCACGATCTCGGCCTCCAGCGTCAGCAGACGCGCCGCGACTTCACCGCCCAGATCTTCGAAGGTGCGGGCGTCGGCCTTCGCGGGATCGCCGATGCCGGCGACCAGAACGCGGCTTGCCTGCAACCCTGCGGGCGCCAGCAGTTCGACGATCTTGCCCTTCTTGCCACTGAAGCCGGCGGCTTTCATTGCCCGGCCCAACTGTCCGGCGCTGGCGCTTTCGATCGCCTGCGCTCCGGCAGAAAGCTGGCTGTCTGCGCCGACGAACACCACGCGGGCGACACCTCCGGCAGCATCCGGCGCAGCTGCGAATTTCACGCTCGTCATGGCAATCTCCCCGTTGAACCTTGCTCGTCTGCTTCCGCCTTCAATGGCACGGCAGGGGTCGCAACGGCCAGCGCAATTTCCGCTTCGGTCACGCACCGCTTGCCGCAGGGCCTCGCCGGCCTATGTTCATGTCATCATGCCGATCAGCCATCTTCAAGACCGGGCCGTGCTCCGTCTCTCCGGACCCGACACCAGGGTCTTCCTTCAGGGACTGCTGACGGCGGATGTCGACGAGCTGCGGCCCGACACGCCGCTCCATGCCGGGCTGCTGTCGCCGCAGGGCAAGGCGTTGTTCCAGCTGTTCCTGTTCGCCGAAGGGGAGGACGTGCTGATCGATGTGAATATCGGCCAGGCCGAGGCACTGGCGAAGCGGCTGGCGATGTTCCGGCTGCGGCGGCAGGTGGCGGTCGACTCCGAACCGGAGCTGAAGATGTGGCAGGCATGGGGCGAACCGTCTGTGCATCCCGTCGACCCGCGAACGGCGCTGGCCGGGAGCCGTTTTCCTTCGGCAGACGGCGCAGCAACCGGCGATGAAGCTGCCTGGCACGCCCTAAGGCTCGCGCTGGGGCTGCCAGACAGCGACGAGATCGGTCAGGACGAGCTGTTGTGGCTGGAGACCAACGGGCGCGAGCTGAACGGCGTGAGCTTCACCAAGGGCTGTTATACGGGGCAGGAGAATACGGCGCGCATGCACCACCGCGACAAGCTCAGGAAGCGGCTGTTGCCGGTGCGAACCTCGGGAGACGGCCCGTTGATGGCGGGCGAGCGGGAGGCCGGCACCTGGCGCGGCACGCGGCACGGCGATCTGCGCATGGCCTTGTTCCGGGTTGAATGTCTGCACCAACCGCTCAACAGCGGCGGCGAGCCTGCGCACGTCATCCTCCCGCCGTGGCTGCCTGCCGACGGCTAGTCGGTCGCGACTTCCACGATCTTCTCGGC
>JANPJJ010000092.1:0-10563 GCA_031425455.1 Sandaracinobacter sp.
CGATCTCGCAGGCGCCGGACGTCACCGTCACGTCGGCGCGCGAGTCGGGCGCCCGCGCGCTCGCGATGGCCGGCCTCACGCCGGCCGACATCGACGTCGTCCAGCTCTACGACGCCTTCACCATCAACACGATCCTGTTCCTGGAAGACCTCGGCTTCTGCCCCAAAGGCGAGGGCGGGCGTTTCGTTTCGGGCGGCGGGATCGCGCCGGGCGGGCACCTTCCGGTCAACACCAACGGCGGCGGGCTCAGCTGCTGCCACCCCGGCATGTACGGCCTGATGGCGATCGTGGAGGCCGTCCGCCAGCTCCGGGGAACCGCCGCCAACCGGATCGCCGGCGCGAACACCGCGCTCGCCCATGGCAGCGGGGGCACCCTCTCCAGCCAGGCCACCGTGATCCTGGGAACCGAAGCTACCTTGTAGGAGACAAGCCATGCCCCGCGTCCACGTCCCAGACTCCGCCGCCGAAGACCCCTCCGCCCATGTCTGGACCGCTTACTGCCCCGAGATCGGCGCCGCCGCCGGCGCCTACTCGCTCGCCGTCTACCAGCATTCGAAGCTCAGCCTGAAGGAGCTGGAAGCGGCCCGGGTCGTCACCGCGCGGATCAACGGCTGCAAGCTCTGCAACACCATGCGGGCAGGGCGCGACTTGCAGGGCCATATCGAGCGCTCGGGCGGCAACCCGGCGATCTCGGTGGTGGCACGCGGCGGCCCCGCGCCCGACGAAGCCTTCTACGCCGGGCTCGACGACTGGCGCACGTCCGCCCTCTACTCCGAGCGCGAACGCCTTGCGATCGACTTCGCCGAGCGCTTCGGCGCCGCGCCGATCCCGATGTCCAACGACGAACCCTTCTGGGCCGCGATGCACGCAGCCTTCAGCGACGCGGAGATCGTCGACCTCACCTTCGCGGTCGGAAGCTGGGTCGCCTTCGGCCGGCTGACCCATGTGCTCGGGCTGGACAATGCCTGCATGGTGACCTTTCCGAAAGCCGAAGCTGCGTAGGCGTTCTGCTGCACACAAATTTCCGTCATGCCAGCTAAGGCTGGCATCTCCCGGCTTTTCGCTTGCGCGTCGGGGGGAGATGCCAGCCTTCGCTGGCATGACGATTGCTTTCCATTGTCGGTTTCGAATCGGCCAGCCAGTCGCGCTCAGAAGCAGGCCATCGCCCCGCCGCAGATCCGCCAGCCCATCCCGTTTACGAACCGCGCCGCGTCGCTTGCCAGGAACAGGGCCGGCGCCGCCACGTCCGCGGGCTCGCCGATATAGCCCGCCGGCGCCTTCCCCTCCCAATAGGCGCGAAAGGCGGCATCCGCCATGAAGGGCTTCGACATGCCGGTCCAGATCGCGCTCGGCTGGAGATAGTTGGCGGTGATCCCGAACGGCCCTAGGTCCACCGCGAGCGACTTGGTGAGGCCCGCGACCGCATGCTTCGAAGCTCCATAGGCGCACAGCGACGGCCCGCCGAAATCCGACATGATCGACCCCAGGTTGATGATCCGGCCCCAGCCTTTCGGTTTCATGTGCGGGATGGCGGCCTTGGTCAGAAGGAACGGGGCGGTCACGTTCACCGCGAACACCCGCTCCCAGCTCTCGATCGTCTGGTCCTCCACGTTGCCGGGAATGCAGATGCCGGCATTGTTGACCAGGATGTCGAGCCCGCCGAACGCGCCCACCGAGGCCGCCACGATCGCTTCGGCCGCCCCGGGCGCGGTCACGTCCATCGCCATCGACCGGATCGCAGCCCCTTCTGCCGGCGGTGCTGCCAGATCCACCGCCAGCACTCGCGCACCCTCCGCCCGGAACAGGGCGGCGATGGCCTCCCCGATGCCGCTGCCCGCGCCCGTCACCACTGCGATCCTGCCGTCCAGCGTGCCCATCCCGGTCCTTTCCCGTCCGCAATGGCCCGGGTTGTACGGGGTCGCCGCGGCCTGCGCCCCCCACGGCCTTGACAGCTATGCACCTTTGCGCTGCCCGCTTAATTCCGGTCCGATGACCTCTCCCCGAAAGCACTTCGCCCGAAAGCAGTTCGCCCGGAAAGGCGCCACATGAACACAGCCCCGGATACCGCAGCCGAGCCGTTCGCAGGCTGGTCCACCGGCACGCTGGACGACCGCATCGTCAACCCGCATGTCTATACCGATCCGGCCACCCTGCTGGCGGACTATGCGACGCTGCGGCGCGACGATCCGGTGCACTGGTGCGAGCCCGCCGGCTACCGGCCGTTCTGGGCCGTCACCCGCCATGCCGACATCGTCGCCGTCTCCAAGGCAAACGACCGCTTCATCAGCCGCGAGCGCACCTATCTCTCGCCTATCGAGGGCGAGGCGTGGATTCGATCGATGACCGGCGACACCCACCTGTTCCGCAGCCTGGTCGACATCGACGATCCCGAGCACCGCAAGCTGCGCCAGGTGACCAACGCCTGGTTCCAGCCGGGCGCCGTGAAGGCCAATCTGGAGGCCCGGGTCCGCACCATCGCGAAGGAGCATGTCGACCTGATGCGGAGCCGGGGCGACCGCCTGGATTTCGTCAACGAGGTCGCGCTGTTCTACCCGCTTCGCGTCATCATGGAGATCCTGGGCGTGCCCCGGCAGGACGAGGCCGTCATGCTGAAGCTCACGCAGGAGACGTTCGGCGCGCTCGACCCCGACGTGATCGCCCGCTCGCAGCTGCTCACCCAGGGGTCGAACATGTGGGGCGGCTCGGGGAATCAGCAGGTCGACATGCTGGCGCTGGCGCAGGCCTTTTTCCAATATTTCGGCAAGCTCGCCGCCGACCGGCGCGCGAACCCCCGCAACGATGTGGCAAGCGTGATTGCCAACGGCACGATCGACGGCGCGCCGATGCCCGAGCGCGAGATGCTGTCCTATTATGTAATCGTGGCGACGGCAGGACATGACACCACCAGCTCGTCGGCGGCGGGCGGCTTCGCCGAGCTGGCCCGGGCCCCGGCCGAGCTGGCGAAGCTGCAGGCGGACCCCTCGCTGATCCCGCTGTTCGTGGAGGAAAGCATCCGCTGGACCACGCCGGTGAAGCATTTCATGCGCACCGCCAGCGAGGACACGGAGCTGGGCGGCAAGGCCATCCGCAAGGGGGACGGGCTCTGCCTGTTCTATCTGTCGGGCAACCGCGACGAGGCGGTGTTCGACGATCCCCGGGCCTTCCGCGCCGATCGCAGCCCGAACCCGCATGTGTCCTTCGGCCACGGCGTGCATCTGTGCCTGGGCATGCACCTTGCCCGGCTGGAGCTTCGCATCCTGTTTGAGGAGCTGCTGCCGCGCATCGCTGCGGTGGAACTGGCCGGCCCTCCGAAACTGAGCGTCGGCAATTTCGTGAATGGCCTGAAAATGCTTCCGGTGCGTGTCGAATGGCGCTGAAGGACGCCGCGCTGAAGGAAGGGGCCTGGCGGCTCGACCCCGCCGCCTATCCGGCCCAGCACGCGCTGGAGCCGCGCTACGGTGACATGGATGCCAATGCGCACCTCAACAATGTCGCGCTGGCGCGGCTGTTCGAGGAGACAAGGGTGCGGACGCTCAGCCGGCTGCGGACAGGGGTGACCGGCGGCGATCCGTCCTCGATGATGATCGTCCATCTGGCGATCGATTATCTGGCCGAGGGCCGGTATCCGGAGGTGGTGACGGCCGGGCTCGCGGTAACGGCGATCGGCCGATCGAGCTTTCGCCTGGGGCTGGGGCTGTTCCAGTGCGGCGCGCCGATCGCGATTGCCGACTGTGCGATGGTGAACATGGCAGATGGCCGGCCGGCGCCGGTCGACGAGGCGCTTCGGGCGAAGCTGGAAGGATTGCGACATGGGTGAAGGCTTTACCGGCCCGGCCGAAGACATCGCCGCGCTTCGCGCTCTGAACGACAGCTATGCCGACGCGGTCAACCGCCGCGACGCCGCCGCCTGGGGGCCTTTGTGGGCCGAAGAGGCCGGCTGGAACCTGATGGGCGCGGAGGTCGCCGGGCGCACGGCGATCGTCGCCCTGTGGGAGCGGGCGATGGCGGGCTTTGCGTTCGTCGCGTTCTTCGGCCAGGTCGGGTCGCTCAGGGTCTCGGGTCACCGGGGCGAAGGCCGGATCTGGACGCATGAACTGCTGGAGGGGCCCGACGGCGAGCGCCGCCCGCTGGGCCGCTACGACGACCTGTATGTGCGCGACGGCGGCATCTGGCGCTTCGCCCGTCGCGAATTCACGTTGAGGAGACCCTGATGATCCTGATCACCGGCGAGGTCGATCTTGCCCCCGGCCAGCGCGACGCGGCCCTGGCCGGCGCGCTGCCGCTGATCGAGGCCGCGCTCGCCGAGCCCGGGTGCCGCCACTACAGCTGGGCCGCCGACCCCTGGGCTCCCGACCGGATCCATGTGTTCGAACAGTGGGACACCGCCGAGCAGCTGGCCGCGCATCTGGTGGCACCCTCCTATTTCGGCATGCTCGCCCATATGTCGGGGTTCGGAATCGTGAACGCCGTCACCCGCAAATACCGCTGCGACCTGGAAGCGCCGGTCTATGGCGCGGACGGAGTGGCGAGCGCCTTCTTCTTGACCGTTTGACCTTGGTCACACAGCAGAGGCTATGAATCCACCCCCCAGCACCCGGCTGCCATCGTAGCAAACTGCAGCCTGCCCCGGCGAAACGCCGAACTGGGGAGTCGGGAACGTGAGCCGGGGGTCGCCGCCCGGCAGCAGCCGGGCCGGCGCCAGCGGCGCCATCGAGCGCAGCTTCACCTCGACATCGAGCCCGTCGGCTGGAATCGGCCCGGACAGCCAGTTGAGCCCGTCGAGCGTGACGGTCGAAACCGCCAGGGCCGCGCGCGGGCCCACCACCAGCCGGTTCGCTTCGGGCTCCAGCCGCACCACATAGAGCGGCTCGGCCTGCCCGCCCACATCCAGGCCGCGCCGCTGCCCGACCGTAAAGCCGATCAACCCGGCATGCTGCCCGAGCACCCGGCCGGCCAGGTCGACGATCTCGCCCGGCGCCTCCGCCTCGGGCCGCAGCTTGCGCACCACGGCCCGATAGTCGCCGTTCGGCACGAAGCAGATGTCCTGGCTGTCGGCCTTGCCCGCCACCCGGAGCCCGAAATGCCGCGCCAGCGCCCGAACGGTCGGCTTGTCCAGCCCGCCGAGCGGAAACCCCAGCCGGCCGAGCTGCGTAGGGGTGGTGGCGAACAGGAAATAGCTCTGGTCCTTGGAAGGGTCCGCCGCGCGATGCAGTTCCGGGCCTCGAGCGCCGTCCAGCCGCTGCACATAATGGCCGGTCAGCAGCGCGTCGGCGCCCAGATCGTCGGCGACTTGCAGCAGGTCACGAAATTTGACTGTCTGGTTGCAGCTGATGCACGGCACCGGAGTGCGGCCGGCCAGATACTGGTCGGCGAAGTCCTCCATCACCTCGGTTCGAAACGCGCTGGCATAGTCCAGCACATAATGCGCGAAGCCTTGCGCCTCGGCGACGGCGCGAGCGTCGGCAATGTCCGATCCGGCACAGCACGCCCCCTTGCGGGAGGGGGCTTCGACAGCGTCGGACAGGCGCAGCGTAACCCCGATCGTCTCGCAGCCATGGGCGCTGGCAAGGGCTGCAACGACGCTCGAATCGACTCCGCCCGACATCGCCACCACGACCCTGCGGCCGGGTGCCGGAAGCCGGGCGGCCGCGGCTGCAAGCGCGTCGCCGATATCGGCATCGCGACCTGCGGAAAGGTCGTCTGCCCCGATGGTTACAATGCTTTGCACCACTTCCTTCAGATTTCGTTTATCCAGAATCATCAACTGTCTCAAGGCAGGCGAAAGTCGGCCGTTAGCTTGGGAGAAGGCAAGCGACGGGTCGATGATCGGGAAGAGCGCGTCAACGCGCTGACGCAGGGCCAACCACCGGCAATCGCCGGCACATGGGACGGTCCTGCCGAAAGCGCAACCCCGGCCCCCCGGCCGGGCCCCTCGGGGGACGGGCTCCGAACAGCGGAGGCAGTGCCGGCATGGCCGGTTGTGGCGTGAAACAGATGCTCGTCAAAAAGCAAGGGTTGGACATGAACAAGAACGAGAACGCAC
Organism: Sandaracinobacter sp.; assembly: GCA_031425455.1. Classification (GTDB taxonomy): domain Bacteria; phylum Pseudomonadota; class Alphaproteobacteria; order Sphingomonadales; family Sphingomonadaceae; genus Sandaracinobacteroides. Next base: position 6,044 of record JANPJJ010000092.1, read on the forward strand.
GATCGGGTCCGTCGGCATTGCCGAAGGGCTTCGCAATCGAAGCGGACGACACTGCCGCTGCAACAAGGCCGGTTCCGGGCCCGATCCTGGGGGCCCGTGAAGACCAGACGCGGCCGCTCGAAGTGCCGGGACCGCTGGGACGCGCCATCACGCTGGCCTCGCTGCCGCCGCCCGATACCCGTCGCTGGGTGGTTCGCCGCAAGGCCGAGGTGATCGCCGCGATCCGCGGGGGCCTGCTGACAGCGGCCGAGGCCTGCGCCCGCTACCGCCTCTCCCCCGAGGAGCTGGAGCTGTGGCAGGAGTCGATCGACCGTGCCGGCGTCCCCGGCCTCAGGGTCACCCGGATCCAGCTCTACAAGGATTATACCCCCCCGCCGCGCCCCGAACTGTCACGCTCCGAAGCACCTCGACAGAGCGAACGGTCGCCGGCCCATGTCAGCGATCTCAGTCGCAGCTGGGGGCTCTAGCCGTCGTTACGGCCCCCTCGGGCGGCCGGCCATCTCATCGCAGGCGACCCCCCGGGGTCCCCCCCGCCGCCCTCCGCGCGGCGACCGAAGGAAGACCATCATGATCAGCCACGAACAAGACGGACACGGATGGGGCGGACACTCGCCCGACGATGCCGGCCGCGACCGCCCGGGCACCATCCGGGTAAACCGCTCCCATGATTCCGGCCCGGCCGGCGCCTATGAAAGCGGCGCTGCCGACATGCTCCTGACCGCGCCGGCCCGCAACGGTGGCACCCCGGCCTCGGCGCCGGCCCGTGCCCGTCTCGCCGCCCCCGGCCGCACCACGCGCCTGCTGCTGGTGGAAGACGACCGGCTGCTATCGGATGCGCTCAGCCGCATGCTCGAACTGTCGGGCTTCACTGTCTATGTCACCTCCTACGGCGCCGACGCGCTCGACCTCGCCCGGGCATACAAGTTCGACGTGGTCGTGCTCGATCTCACGCTCCCCGACATCAGCGGCAGCCAGGTATTGCAGCAGCTGCACCAGATGCGGCCCGACACGCCCGTCATCATCCTGTCCGGCGAAGCCGGGCTGGAGGCGAAGATCGAGAATTTCCTGGAGGGCGCGGACGACTATATTACCAAGCCGTTCCACCGCGACGAGCTGCTGGTGCGCATCCACGCCGTCCTGCGCCGGTCGAGGTCGACGGCGCCGGCCGAGCTGGCGATCGGTTCGCTTGTGCTCGACCTCGTCACCCACCGCGCCAGCGTCAACGGCATCACGGTGCCGCTGACAGGCAAGGAATATGCCTGCCTGGAATTCCTGGCCACCCGGCGCGGGATGACAGTTACCAAGGAAATGTTCCTGTCGCACCTCTATGGCGGGCGCGACGAGCCCGAAATGAAGATCATCGATGTGTTCATCTGCAAGCTGCGCCGCAAGCTGGCCGAAGCGGGCGCCCCGCCGGTGATCGAGACGGTGTGGGGCCGGGGATATACTGTCGCCGGCGATGCCGGTTGACGGCTGAAGGCGGCCGGGGACAGCGCGCAGCGCTGGTCCCGGACTCGCCGAAAGCCCGGCCGGCCTGCGATTGCGGTACTACCGCAATCGACGGGACCGATGAGCGGGCTTAGTCCGCAATCTTCTATCTTTGTTGCAGGCCAGACCAAGTGGACGCGGCGGCTCAGCCGCCGGCCACGCCTTGTTCCGGTTTTCCCCGCCGCCGCCGATACTCCGCCAGCGCCCGGATCACCCCGCGCAAGGTTCGCACTTCCTCCACCGTGAACCCGGGCCGGGCCAGCATCTGCGCCAGCATGCGTTTCGTGGCGGGCGTCCGGTCGGGAATGTGGAAATAGCCGGCCTCGTCCAGCAGCCCGTTCAGCTGATCGATCAGGCCCTCCACCTCGCCATGCGGCGCCGGGTTGCGCGGCGCTGGCGCCGCCGGGCGCGCCTCCGCCTGAAACCATTCATAGCCAATCAGCAGCACCGCCTGCGCGAGGTTCAGCGATCCGAATGAGGGGTTCACGGGCGCGGTGACGATGGTGCCGATCGGTGCCAGATCGTCCGTCGTCAGTCCGGCGCGCTCCGGCCCGAACAACACGCCCGATTTCAGCCCCCGGGCGGCCGCCTCGCGCATTATGGCGGCGGCTTCGCGCGGCGTCACCACCGGCTTTGCCATGTCGCGAGGTCGCACCGTCGTCGCGAACGTCAGCTGGCAATCCGCCAGCGCCTCGGCCACCGTTTCCGCGGTCTGCGCGGCTTCCAGCACAGCGTCAGCGCCGGCCGCCGCCGGCCCGGCGTCGGGGTTGGGCCAGCCGTCGCGGGGGCTTACCAGCCGCAGATCGTGCAACGCGAAATTCGCCATCGCGCGCGCGGCCATGCCGATGTTCATGCCCAGCTGCGGGCGGACCAGGATGAAGGCGGGCGCGATCATGCCGGCGCCTTGGCACCAAGCGCGGGGTCGCGTCGAGTCCCACGCTGGTCCCGCGTTGGCAACCGCACCCTACGGCGGCTATGGGCGGCGCCATGACGCCCGAACCCCTGCACCCTTCGATCCGGCGCCTGGCCCGCCTGCCGCGCTGGTCGGCCGGCCTTGCGGCGCTGGCAGCGGGCGCGCTGGCCGCGACCGCGTTCGAGCCGGTGGGGTCGATCGCCGGCCCGATTTTGGGCGTCGCGCTCCTCCTTCTCCTTCTCCGCCTCCAGCCACCCGGCCAGGCGTTCGGCCTCGGCTTCCTGTTCGGCTGGGCCCACTTCATGGTCGGGCTCACCTGGATCGCCACCGCCTTCACCTATCAGGCGGCGATGCCCGGGTGGATGGGCTGGGTCGCCGTGGTCGGCCTCTCCGCTTTCCTCGCGCTCTATCCGGGCGTGGCCGCCTACGCCGCCCGGCGCCTCACCGATCGCATCGTGCCGCTGGCGCTGGCGTTCGCGGGCCTGTTCGTGCTGACGGAGATCCTGCGCGGCACCCTGTTCTCCGGCTTCGCCTGGAACCCGCTGGGGGCCGGCTGGCTGCAACTGCCCGGCGTCGCTGCGCTGGCGGCCTTGGTCGGCGCCAATGGCCTGTCGGGGCTCGCCGTGCTGGCGGCGGGCAGCCTTGTCGCGCTGGTCGCGGCGCGCGGCGAGCGGGGGCGCTGGGCGCTGGTGGCGGTCTTCCCTCTGCTCCTGCTGCTGGCGGGGCTGGTGCCGGCCGCCCGGCCGCCGCTGCCGGCGCCATCCGGCCCCGGCTTTCTCCTCGTGCAGCCCAACATCGGCCAGGACGAGAAGCAGGGCGAAGGCGGATTCGACACCAGCCTGCAACGACTTGCCGGGCTTACGCAGGGCGGCCTCGCCGCAAACCCGAAGACCGTGGCCGTCGTCTGGCCCGAGGCCGCGGTCGAGTATCCGCTGGAGGAAATGCCCGAGCTTCAGGTCCGGCTCGGCAGCCTGCTCGCCCCGGGACAGCTGCTGCTCACCGGCGGGATCGCAATCGAACGCGACGCGCGCGGCGCGGCGACCGGTGCCCGCAACAGCCTCTACGCGCTGGATCATCGGGGGCGCGTACTGATGCGATACGACAAATCGCACCTGGTGCCGGGCGGCGAATATCTGCCGCTGCGCTGGCTGACCGAGCCGCTGGGCCTGGCCCGGGTCGTTCCCGGCAGCCTCGATTTCCTGCCCGGGCCCGGGCCCGGCACGGTTCGCCTGCCCGGCCTCCCCGCCTTCGGGCCGGCGATCTGCTACGAGATCATCTTTCCCGGCAACATCGTCGACCGGGCCGATCGGCCTGGGTTCATCCTCACCATCTCCAACGACGCCTGGTTCGGCGCCTCCGGCCCGCCGCAGCACCATGCCCAGGCACGGCTGCGAGCGATCGAGGAAGGCCTGCCGGTGGTGCGCGTGACCCCGACTGGGATCACGGGCTTCATCGGCCCGCGCGGCGAGATGCTCGCCACCCTGTCGCGCCACACCCCCGGCGCACTGGCCGGGGCGCTGCCGGCCCCGCTCTCACCCACGCCGTTCGCGCGGCTGGGCCTTGCTGCACCCGGTCTTTTCGCTCTGCTGCTGGTCGGACTGGCAGCCTGGGCACGGCGTCTGCCAGCGGGCAGAAAGATATAAGCAACTCTTTAAGTCTCTTGCCAAAGCGGCAGGTCACCGCTAGCCCGCCCGAAACGATTTACGGAGCCCCCATGGCGCGCAGCAGCTTCCTCTTCACGTCCGAATCGGTGTCCGAAGGGCATCCCGACAAGGTTGCAGACCAGATTTCCGACGCCGTGGTGGACCTGTTTCTGGCGAAGGACCCGGAGGCGCGCGTTGCCTGCGAGACGCTGACTACCACCAATCGCGTGGTGCTGGCCGGCGAAGTCCGCGGCACCGGCATGATCGACCGCGACGGCAATTGGGAACCCGGCGCGCAGGAGGAAATCCAGTCGGCGGTTCGGGCCACCGTGAAACGGATCGGCTATGAGCAGTCCGGGTTCCACTGGCAGAATCTGGTGTTCGAAAACCATCTGCACCCGCAGTCGCCCGACATCGCTCAGGGGGTGGACGCCAGCGGCAACAAGGACGAGGGCGCCGGCGACCAGGGCATCATG
>JANPJJ010000093.1:0-2227 GCA_031425455.1 Sandaracinobacter sp.
CTCGCGCTCACATTGTCCAGGAACACCGTATTGTCGTCGGTCGAGAGCCCCTTGAAGCTCAGGGTATAGCTGTTTCCCGCCACCAGCGCCGGCACGATCAGGCTCTTGGCCACGAAATCCTGCCCGCTCGCGGTGGAGAAGCTCCCCAGCAGCGTTGCTTCCAGATACACGTCATAGCTCTGGTCGCCGTTGCAGCAGCCGCCATACATGAACGGGCGCGAGCCCTCCAGCCAGCCCAGCGCCAGCGTGCCCGAAGCGTCTGCCACGAACGTCTGAGAGAGGGTACCCGTGGACTGCACGAAGCCATATTGCTGCCCGCCGAAGCCGAGCGAGGGATCGCTGCCGAACCAGGGGGTCGCCGCCACGCCGTCGATCAGCCCGGCGCCGGCAAAGGTCCAGCCGCCCACGGTGCCATTCGGATAAGCATAGCTGCCCGAACTGCCTGGCGCGCTCGCCGTCGTGGGGGTTTCGAACCCGCCGTTCAGGATCAGCTCCGCGGCAGAGGCACTGCCGGCCATGATCGAAGCTGCCAGCACGGCCGCGAGCGTCGCAGCAACAAAATTGATCTTCATATGTCCAGGCCCTCGGATAGTTCGAGAGCCCCTTACGATATTCTGCCGCCGCAGACTGTAAACCAGCGTTACAGCTTGATCGCATCCAGGATCGACCCCGTGCCCGCTGCCTGCAACAGCACCACACGCGCCTCGCCCGGCACCGCCGGCGGCAGCGCCAGCAACCGGCCATCGGCCGCGCCCAGCCGCAGCAGCCGGGTCACGATGTTCCGGTGCGGCAGCTTGCGCCCTTCGTTCTCCCCGGCCGAGATCGAGACCAGCCGCACCCGCGGGTCATAGCCCACCAGCAGCAGCTCGGCCCCCTTCGCGCTCGCCGCCACCCCGCTGGAAGAGAGCTTCAGCCGGGTGCCCGGCAGCACCGCCGCCGAACCGAGCGCCGCCTGCACCTCGGATCGCCGCCCGCCTACCAGGTCGGCCCGCCCGTTTACCACCATCTGCGGCGTATAGACGTTGGTACCGAGCGCCTTGCCATAGGCCCGCTGCCGCTGCGTGAACTCGGGCTTTGCAAACCCGTCCTTCCAGCCCAGATAATCCCAATAAGTCACGCCGTAGCTCAGCGTCACCAGGTCCGCCCGGTCCGCCAGCGCGTTCAGATTGGCATTGGCCGGCGGGCAGGAGGAACAGCCCTGGCTCTGGAACAGCTCCAGCACCCGCACCGGCCCGGCGAGGGCGGGGGAGACCGCCAGCACCGGCAGCAGCAACAGCAGAAGGGAATGCCGCATCGTAAGTCTCCAGGCCCCCGCCCGCGCCATGCCACTCCCGCCGCCGCCTGTCAGCCGTGCCCGACAACCCGCCGCAAGACGAAGCCAGCCGCTACCAAAGCCGCTGCACCCCGAACCGATCGAACAACCCCTCGCACGACACCAGCACCAATCCCTCCAGCAACGCCTGCGCGATCAGCATCCGGTCGAACGGGTCCTTGTGCGGGTCGACGAAATTGCCTGCCACACGTCCCTGTGCCACGGTCAGCGGGAGTTCGCGAAAGCCCAAGAACGCCAGCCGCGCGCTGAAGTCGGCAACCAGCTCGGCAACTTGCGGAAGTTTGCCGATGCGATGCTTGGTCGTGATCTCCATCGCGCTGACGGCACTTACATAGACAGCCTCGGCGGTGTCGATTGCATCGATCACGCGCTCGGGCAGCCGCTCGCTTCCCTCCACCCACCAGATCAGCGCATGGCTGTCGAGTAGCAGCCTCAAGCGCCGTCGCGCTCGCCGTCGCCGGAATATTTGCCCTCCCAGGCATCGAGCTCGTCATCCGGCAAAGGATCGAAAAAGCTGTCGTCCAACGCCACCAGCCCCTTCATCGACCCAAGCCCGCGACGGCGCTGCGGCACCACAGCCGCCACCGCCACCAGCTTCACCACCGGCACGTTCCCGCGAGCGATCACGATCTCCTCCCCGGCCTCGGCGCGGGCAATCAACTTCGAAAGCGTCGTCTTCGCCTCGCCAACGGTGACAACCCCGGGGAACTTCGACTGAGCATTCATTGGCCAACCTCCTTGGCCAAGCTGTATCCCATCACGCCCCGATTTTCATGCAAGCGCCTCCGGCGTCCAGGGCTCCGCCCTGAACGCGGCAGGGGATGATCCCTTTACACATCAGCCATGTCGTCAAAATTCTGGCCAACTGGACAATATCATCTTTGCTTCGACGCC
>JANPJJ010000094.1:0-39729 GCA_031425455.1 Sandaracinobacter sp.
TCGCCTCAAATTCGGAGCCCGAGCGCATCAGCTGTCGCCCGATCGCATATTTATGCACCTCGGTCGGCCCGTCATACAGGCGGAAAGCGCGGACATCGCGGTAGATCATCTCCACCACCGTCTCGTCGGTCACGCCGATCCCGCCGAGTACCTGCACGCAGCGGTCCGCCACCTGGAACAGCCGCTCGGAAATCTCGGCCTTGGCAATCGAGCTTTCGTGCCGCCCCTTCACGCCCTGGTCCATCGCCCAGGCGGTCTGCCAGATCAGCAGGCGCGAAACCTTCAGGTCGATCTCGTTCTGCGCCAGCAGGAACGATACGCCCTGATGCTCGCCCAGCGTCTTTCCAAAGGCAGTCCGCGTCCGGGCGTGATCGATTGCGATCGAGTGCGCCCGCGCCGCCGCCCCCAGCCAGCGCATGCAGTGCGTCATCCGCGCCGGAGCCAGCCGCATCTGGGCGTATCGGAACGCCTGCCCCACGTCGCCCAGCAGCGCGTCGGCCGGCAGCTTCAGCCCGTTGAACCGCACCACGCCATGCCCCTCGACATAGTTGCGGTCCATCGAGCTCATCACCCGCTCGATCTCGATGCCGGGCGTATTCCCGTCGCACAGGAACAAGGTGGGCCCATCCGGCCCGAAATCATTGGGGGCAACCCGCGCCATAATGATCCAGGTCTTTGCCCCATTGGCGCCCGTGATCAGCCACTTCAGGCCGTCGATCCTGAAGGTCTCGCCATCGAACACCGCTTGCGTCTTCAGCTGCGCCGGGTCCGATCCGGCGCCGCCCGGCTCGGTCATCGCGAACACGCTGCGCTGGTGGCCTTCCACCACCGGGCGCAGGAAGCGCTCGGCCTGGTCGGGCCGGCAGATTTTCGACAGGATGAACATATTGCCCTCGTCGGGCGCGGCGCAGTTCATCGCGACCGGGCCCAGGGTCGACCAGCCGGCGGCTTCCAGCACGACGGCCGCCTCGATATGGGTCAGCCCCATCCCGCCATAGGTCTTTGGCGTCTGGATCGACAGCAGCCCGGCCGCTCGGGCCTTCTCCACCATTTCCTGGCGCATCGCGTCGGTGGGCCCGTGCTGGGTCAGGCGCGGGTCGCGTTCGCAGGGCAGGATCTCATCGATCACGAAGGCACGGACCCGGGCCGCCAGCGCAGCCAGTTCGGGCGAAATGGAAAAGTCGATCACCAGGAATCTCCGAGCCGGTCGTCATGGAACTGCCCAACCGCCTGCGCCAGGATGGCGGCGGCAAGCGTGGCGAAGCCCGCATAGCGCGGCCCCGCCAGCGAGCCGCGCTGCCACAAGCGATAGAGTTGCATCCACGCCGTCGCCAGCCGGAGGCGAGCCAGCGCCAGATACCAGCCGAGGCCGGGCGGAACCGCACCGGCAGCCACGGCATAGGCGGCGATCACATCCCCCCGGCCCGGCCAGCCCGGCAGCAGCGACGGCACGGCCTGCAGCGCATGCGTACCGGCGGGGTCGCCGGGCTCGATCCAGTAGGACAGCAGCACGGCGAGATCGAAGGCCGGAGGCCCCAGCGTCGCCATGTCCCAGTCAATCAGGGCCGTGGCTTTGCGCGCGACGGGATCGATCAGCAGGTTGTCGAACTTGGGGTCCATGTGCAGCAGGCGTGGCGGCACATCGGCCGGGATCGTCTCGCCCAGCCGCGCCAGCAGCGCGGCCAGCGCAGGCGGCGCTTCCCCCCCGAACGCCGCGTCAGCGCGCCTGGTCCAGCCGCGCAGCTGCCGTTCGGCAAAACCGCTCGGCCGGGCGAGGTCGGCAAGCCCCACCGCCTTCGGGCCGAGCGCATGCAGCGACGCCATCGCCCGCGCCAGCGCCGCCAGCATCCAGCCGGAATCCCCGCCGCCCAGGCCCCCGGCAAGAGTCGCCCCCACCGCGGTTCCCGGCCGCCATTCGATCAGCTGGAACGGCACGTCAATCACGGCGGGATCGTCGCAACAGGCGAGCAGCCGCGGCGCCAGTGGCCAAACGGGCGCCAGCGCCCCCAGCACTTTCGCCTCGCGCGCCATGTCGGACGCGCCGTGCGCCAGCGCGCCGCCGGGTGGCCGGCGGAACACTGCGGGCGCACCGTCCAGCGCAACCAGATAGTTGAGATTGGCAAGACCCCCGGCGAACTGGCGCGGCGGCGTCGAGAGGTCCAGCCGAGCTGGCTTTCCCCCCAACCATTCGGCAATACGAGTCCAGTCCTGCGGGGCGGCGTCCGCCCGGAAGCTCATGGCCGCCGCGCCATCGCAATCCGAAGCGCTGGATCGAAGCCGTGCGCCACTTCCTGCGTCAGCAGCGCCTGCAGCCAGCCCGGACAGGCCGCCGGGGCGAGCACGCCGAACCCCATGCGGGCATACATCGGCCCGTTGAAGGCCAGCTCGCGGTCGGTCGTCAGCGATACCCTCGCCAGTCCGGCTTCGCGCGCATGCGCCAATGCCGTGTCGACCAGCGCGCGCGCCCGGCCCTGCCGCTGTGCCGCCGGATGCACCGACAGTTCCAGGATGTGCAGCCAGCCCTCGATCGGTTCGGCCTCCAGGAACCCCTGCGGCACGTCCTGGGCGTCGGCCGACACCCAGATTCTTACCTGCGCCGGGATCGCGTCGGCCGGCGCCGAATAGGGAAGGTCACGAACGAATTCCATATGGGTCCCGATGAAACGCTCTTCGGCGGCGTCCTCGATCTCGGCGAGGCGCTGCAGTTCGTCGGGTCGGGCAAGGCGGATCATGGGGCCGTGATGCCGGGGGTTGCGCGCCCGCGCAACGGGGCGCAAGAGCCCCGCCAGTTGTCCGGACAATTTGGAGCGCCCCATGCAGCAGGAACGGATGGACTGGCCAGAGGGCGCAAAGATCGCGCTATCGGTCGTCGTCAACGTCGAGGAGGGCTCGGAAATGACGGTCGCGCGGGGCGACAAGGGCATGGAGCCCGTCGACGAGCTGGGCGTGTTCGTGAAGGCGCCGGTGCGCAACTACGGCAATGAATCCAACTATCTCTACGGCATCAAGGCCGGCGCGCCGCGTGTGGTGGACCTCTTGGAGCGGTTCCAGGTGATGGCGAGCTGGACCGTCGCCGCGATGAGCCTGGAGATTCACCCGGCCATTGCCGAAGCGATCAAGGCGCTGGGCCATGAACCGGTGAGCCACGGCTGGCGCTGGATCCACCAGTTCAAGATGGACGAGGCCGCCGAGCGTGAGTTCATCCGCAAGGCGGCCGACAGCATTGAGCGGACCACCGGTACCCGGCCGGTCGGCTGGCTGAGCCGCTATCTGCACACGCCTGCCACCCGGCGCCTGCTGGTGGAGGCGGGTTTCGCCTATCATATGGACGATTATTCCGGCGATGTGCCCTTCTGGGACCGCGACACCGTGCCCGAAACACCGATCGTCGTCATGCCCTACCAGCTCGACACCAACGACATGAAGATGTGGACCGATCCGGCCTACACCCCGCGCAACTGGCTGGACTATGCCGTCACGACCTTCGACCAGCTGTATCGCGAGGGCGAGGCCGGGAACCCCAGGATGATGAGCCTGGGCCTACACCTCAGGATCATCGGCCGGCCCGGCCGGATCTGGGCACTGGAGGAGTTCCTGCGCCATGTCCGCGCCCGCCCGGGCGTGTGGGTGGCGAGCCGCCGGCAGATCGCGGCGCATTTCGCGGCGGCGCACTTAGCCTGAGCGTCAGTCTTTCGGCGGCTTCGGCGGCTTGGGCTCGTCGGGCACTGCGGGCGCCGCCATCGATACCGGGCGGGCCGATCGCACGGTGCCGCTGAAGGCGCGATGAAGAGTCAGCTTGGCGCTGTCCTCCTTCACTTCCTGGCAGCGCCCGCCGAAGAATGGGCGCTCGCACAGCAGCCAGACAGCGCCGCCGGTGCGGACCGACCGGGGAGAGACGCTGAAGCTGGAATTCGCCTCGGCCAGCGCCATCGCCGGCCCGGCGAAGTTGCGGTCGCGGAACAGCTTCAGCTCGCCCGGGCCCGCGGACGCGGCTAGCAGAGGGGCGGTGCCGGCGGCCAGCGCCAGCGCGATCAGAACCCGGAACGGACGCACAGCACATCGGCCAGATAGATACGACGGTTCACGGTCTCCATCAGCTCGCGGGCCGAACCGTTCCAGCCGGCCGAGCGGCAGAAGCGATCGGCGCTCTGGCTGGCGCAGTTCGCGGTCGCACTGCCGCCGGGGCAGGCCTCCACTCGTTGCGCGCTGTTGCCCCGCCTCGGTGCCGGAAAGAATTCGGAGGCCATGCCGCGCAAGCTCTGGCTGCTGCCGCCGGGCGGCGGCCCGAACGGCGGCGGACCGTCGTCGGCAGGGCGCATCGATTGCAGCGGCCCGGCCCAGCCATAGGTTCGCCGCAGGTCCGAGGTGGACTGGCCGACCATCAGGCAAGCCCCGCGAAAGTTGGGCTGCGGGCAAAGCTCCCACGGGCCGCCGTTCACCCGAACCGAGAAAACCTGGAAGTTGAGCCGCAAGTTCGGATTGGCCCGATCGACCGCGACGGCAGGCCCGCGAAACCCCGGATCGCGATAGATGGTGGCGCCATTGCCCTGGGCCGATGCCGCCGCACTCATGAGCGCCACCCCCGCCAGCACCAGCCCCTTGCATCCTCTGCCCATGGTCATCCCCGTCCCCTCGGCCGCGTCGGTCCAGCCCCGCATGCTAGCGCGCCATGTAGCGCCAAGGAAAGCGAAATGAGGGCGGCGCCTCCGCTCAGGCCAGACCTGCCAGGGTCAGCGCCATACCGGCAAGCGCGCTGCCGCCCAGCAGCGGCAGCAGCCCGGCTCTGAAGCGAAGTGCGGCGACCAGCGCCGCGGCGGACAACAGGATCGCGGCCCCGTCAGCGCTCGACAGCAGCGGGACGTCCACTGCCACGCCGGGCACCATGGAGCGCCGGTGCTCGGCGAACAGGCTGTGCAATGCGAACCACAGTGCCAGGTTCGCGATCACGCCGACCACGGCTGCCGTCACCGCGACCAGAGCGGCCGAAATCGATTTGCTGGCGCGCAGCTTCTCGGCGTGGGGAGCGCCCAGGAAAATCCAGGCGAAACAGGGCATGAAGGTGACCCATACCGTCAGCACTGCGCCCAGCGTTCCCGCCAGCAGCGGCGGCAGCCCGCCCGGATCGCGAAACGCCGCGAGAAAGCCGACGAACTGCACCACCAGAATCAGCGGCCCGGGTGTGGTCTCGGCAAGCCCCAGCCCGTCTAGCATTTCGCCGGGCTTCAGCCAGCCGAACTTCTCCACGGCGGCCTGCGCGACCCAGGCCAGCACGGCATAGGCACCGCCGAAGGTCAGGATGGCGAGCTTGGAGAAGTAGCGGGCGAGCTCGGTGAACACATGGTCGGGGCCGAGCAGCAAGGCGATGAAGGCAACGGGGACCAGCCACAGGCCCAGGAACGCGAGCCCGGCCCGCAACGCGCCGCCCGGCGACGGGGTCGGAAGCTGCTCCACCAGCGATCCGGGCAGCGCCCCGCGATTGCCATGCCCGATCCGCCCTGCGAACGCCGGGTGCCCGGCCCGGCCGCCGGCATAGCCGAGCAACGCCGCCGCCAGGATCACCAGCGGAAACGGCACCGCAAACACGAAGATCGCAAGAAATGCGGTCAGTGCAATCCCTGCCAGCACCCGGTTGCCGACCAGCCGCGACCCCAGCCGCACCAGCGCCTGCGCGATGAGCGCAATTACGGCGGCGCGAAGCCCGAAGAACAACCCCTCCACCAGCCGAACCTCGCCCAGCGTCACATAGAGGATGGAAAGGCCCAGGATCGCCAGGAAGCCGGGCAGGATGAACAGCGTGCCCGCCACGATCCCGCCGGCCACGCCGTGCATCCGCCAGCCGATATAGGTAGCAAGCTGCTGCGCCTCGGGGCCGGGCAGCAGCATGCAATAGTTCAGCGCGTGAAGGAAGCTGGCCTCGTCCACCCAGCGTCGTTCCTCCACCAACTCGCGGTGCATCAGCGCGATCTGCCCTGCCGGCCCGCCGAAGCTCAACAGCCCGATGCGCGCCCAGACCGCGGTGGCATCGCGCCTGGAAACTGGGGTCAGCCGGTCGATGTCCATCCCGCCCATCCTGTCAGAACCGCAGGCTGGCTGTCACGCCATAGGTTCTCGGGTCCCCCAATTGCGCCACGATCAGGCCCGTGCTCCCCGGCGCCGCCGTCAGGAACTCGACATAGTCGGTGTCAAACGCATTGCGCAGCCAGCCGAACAGCTCCCAACCCCTGCCCGAGCGATAGCCGGCGCGAAGGTTGGTCAGGACATAGCCCTCCACATTCTGCACGCGCGACGGGGTGGGGCTCGACGAGAAATCCGATCGGAGGCTGCCATCGATGCCGAGATAGGCTTCGCCTTCGCCCCTGGTCGGCAGGCGATATTCGGCGCCGTAGCTCAGCGCATGGCGCGATACCCCGGGCAGCCGTCCGCCCGAGGCATCCACGAACGGGGTCGATCCGCCGGACAGCTCGATCGGGGTTGGCGCGCCCGGGAACGAGACATATTCGGCGTCGGTCAGCGCATAGTTCAGATGGGCGCTGAGTCGGTCCACCGGCCGAATCGAAACATCGACTTCGATACCCCGGCTGCGCACCTCGGGAACATTGGCGAGATAGCCGCGGATCACCCCCACGCTGCCGTTTACCACGGTCGCCTGATAGTCGCGGATGACGGTCCGGAACGCGGCGAGGTTGATCGTCGCGGTGCCGTCCAGCAGGGTCGACTTCAACCCCACTTCATAATGGTTGACGCTCTCGGGCTTTACCGTCGCGGTCTCCAGCGCGGGGGTAACGCCATCGGCCCGCGTCGGCAGGCCCGACAGGTTGATCCCGCCCGATTTGAAGCTCTTCGCATAGGTCGCATAGAGCATCAGGTCGTCGGTCGGTTTCCACGACGCGGTGATGTCCCCCGAAAAGTTCCAGTCTGAGTACGCCGCGTCGTAGGACTGGGTCTGCAGCACGCCGTTCTTCAGCGCCTGCTGCGCCGGCGTCACTGGCGATAGCCCGCCTGTGACGACCGCATCGTAGCTGCCCTTCTTCTTATCGTAGTTCACGCGGATGCCCGGCGCGATGCTGAACGCGTCCGAGACGTTCCAGGTGAGCTTGCCGTAGACGGCGAGGCTGTCGTTTGAATAGCGAATCTCGTTGTCCGAGCGCAGGCCGTCGATCAGCCCCGGGTTGGCCGCGTTCGCTGTCGGGCCGAACAGCCAGAGTCCGGCGGCCGAGCCCTGCTGCTGCACGCCCTGCGTCTCGATCTTCTGGTGGAAGTAGAAAAGGCCGGCGACATAATCGAACCGGTTCGATCCGTTCGAGGCGAGCCGGATCTCCTGGCTGAACTGCATCTGCTGCGACGGGTTCGCCGACACTGTGGTGACGGGGAGGCCGGTGAAGTCGCGGTCGTTGGCCGGCTGCCAGTCCCACTCGCGCCAGGCTGTGATCGACGTCAGCGTGACCGGCCCCAGGTCCCAGTCGGCCAGCAGCGATCCGCCGAAAATCGTCTGCTTCGCGTCCAGCTCGGCATCATTGTCCACCAGCCTGTCGAACGCGTCCGGGCTGGCCGGGGCATAGCCCGACAGCCGGGCGAGATTGGCATATTGCCGGTTCACCGCGCGCGCGGTCTGCACCACCTTGAAATAGTTCTGCGCGAAGCCCTCGGGGTTCTGCCGGTTCCAGTCGGCCGCAAACGTCAGATCGAAGTTATCGCTCACCTGCCACAGCAGCTGGCCACGCACGCCCAGATTGTCGATCTCGTTGACCCGGCGGCCAGTCACCACATTGTACAGCGTGCCGTCCCGTCGGCTGAACGACGTGCTGATCCGGGCCGCCAGCCGGTCGGCGACAATCGGGCCCGACAGCGAGGCCTTGGCCTGGATAAAGTTCAAATTGCCATAGGTGACTTCAGCCCGGCCCTCCAGGTCGAAGCTCGGCTGGCGGGTGGTGATGTTGATGGCGCCCGCCGTGGTAGTCTTGCCATAGAGCGTGCCTTGCGGCCCGCGCAGCACCTCGATCTGCTCGACATCGACAAAGTCCAGCGTCGCCGAGCCGATACGGGCGTAATAGACCTGGTCGATATAGAGGCCGACGCCCTGCTCGATACCGTCGTTGGTTAGGCCGAACGGCGCCCCGATCCCGCGAATATTGATTGCCGAATTGCGCGGGTTGGAAGAAATGAACTGCACCGAAGGCTGCAATTGCACCAGCCGTCCCACGTTGAACGCGCCCTGCGCCTCGATCTGGGCCCCCGCCACCACCGAGACGGCGAGCGGCACCTTCTGCAAGTCCTCCGATCGCCGCCGCGCGGTGACAACGATATCGGCGGTCGAGCCGTCGTCGGCCAAGGCCGCAATCTGCGAGCCCGGATCGGGAGGCGACGCCATCGTGGCGCTGGCGGCGGCAAGAATGACAACGGTCGAGAGCATGCGAGTCTCCGGCGATGGGCTGGAAAGAAACGCGGCTCCGGTGGTCCGGTTGCTGCAAGGTGGGTCAGCTTGTGGCGGGTCGGATCGGCGGGTCAGCTTGTCGGGAGGCGGGTCTTCTCGGTCACCTCGATCTGGACCGGCCGACCTTCGTGTATCGTCAGACGGATGTCTCCGAACCGGATCCGGGCGAGGGCGGCCGCAATCGTTTCCAGGGCGGCGCCCCGTGCCGAACCATCGCCCTCTGTCCTGAGTTGCTCCACCTGACGCCTCCCGCCTGTTGACCTGACGATATCTCAATCGTGTCGATAGACAAGAGACTCTCGACGAAGCGTTGCTTGCGGGCGCTAAAGCCGAATCTCGCGCGGCGGCGGATCGGCAAGGCTGAGCCGGTCCAGGATCAGCGCGGTGGCATCGCGCACCGCCAGCATCACCAGGCGCAGGTGGCAGTCCCCTTCCGGCACGCAATTGTCACAGGGCTCATAGGCGAGCCGGCTGGCGCAAGGCACCAGCGCCAGCGAGCCGCGGGTAATTCGAACCACATCGCCATAGCTGATCTCGGCGGGCGGACGTTCCAGCCAATAGCCGCCGGCGCGTCCCCGCTTGGTCCCCACCAGGCCCTCGCGGGAGAGTTCGGAAAGAATGACCGTCAGGAACTTGCGCGGGATTCGCTGCTGCTCGGCGATTTCCCCGATTTGTACCGGCCCCTGGCCATGGGTTTTCGCCAGATATTGCAGCGCGCGAACGGCATAGCGCGTCTTCATGTTCAGCATGGCCCGCCAGATGCCCGCCGGGCGTGCGCTTTTCAACCCGAACAGCAGACATATTGCTAATCCGGGGTCTCCCCGGTCGCGCGCTCCACCACCAGGCCCGCCGTCAGGCCATGCACCACCGTGGAAAGCAGGATCGTCAGCGCGACGATGGCCCAAAGGCTGCGCTCGTCGGCCAGCGTGGCTGCGGCCCCGGCATAGGCCAGATAATAGATCGAACCGATGCCCCGCACCCCGTAGAAGGCGATCACCGCGCGCTCCCGCGTCGGCATGCCGAGCCCCGCAAGAGACAGCCACGCCGCCGCCGGGCGGATCACGAACAGCAGCCCCACCGCGACCAGCCAGGCGGCCGGCGTGAGAGCGGGCAGCAGCACCGGAAGCGCGGCCCCCAGCGCCACCAGCAGCAGGGCCGTCAGCGTGTGTTCCAGCGTCAGCATGAAGTCGTGCAACCTGCCATGGAACTCGTGCTCGCCCTCCACCCGCCGCAGCACCACCGCAGCCGTGAAGGCGGCAAGGAACCCATATCCCTTCACCAGTTCCGCTCCGCCATAGGCGACGAGCACCCCGGCAAGCGCCACCACCCCGGCTTCGGACTCGGCGAGCGGGCTTCGGCTCGGCCAGGCAAACAGCAGCTTCCCGAGCAGCCAGCCGATCATGCCGCCGGCGACGATCCCGGCGAGGATGCGCCATACGACGTCCAAGAGGAACCAATGGCCCCAGTCCATCGCGGCGAGGCCTCCCGCCGCAACGACGGCGATGCCGAGGTGGACGAACGGGAACGCCAGCCCGTCGTTCAGGCCGGCCTCGGTGGTCAGGGCGAACCGCACGGGGTGCTCCCCGCCCTCCAGCGGCGGGCCGACCTGGACGTCGCCGGCAAGCACCGGGTCGGTCGGGGCAAGCACCGCGCCGAGCAGCAATGCCGCCGCGATCGTCAACCCGCCGGCAAGCCCGATAAGCGCAACGGCCGCAATCGAAAGCGGCATGGTGACCGCGAGCAGCCGGGCCGTAGGGCGCCACAGCGCCCAGCCGCCGATTCGGTCGATGCGGATTCCGACCCCGAACAGCCCGACGATGACGCAGAGCTCGCTGGTCCATTCCCAGGCCCGGGCATTGGCCACAGGATCGACCGCCATCGCGAGCCCGGGGGCCGCCAGCGCCAGTAGCCAGCCGGCTGCGATCAGCAGCGCCGAGGCTGCGGGTTCGCGCGTGCTGACGAATCGCGGCAGCCAATGGGCGACGATGATGCCGCCGCCCACCAGCAGCATAAGTTCGATCCGGCCAAGCTCGATCACGTCACCTTGATCGAGGTCATGATCGGGGCCCCCATCGGGCCGATCTCATCGGCGGGCAGCGGCACCGACGGAGGCGCGTCGATCGGCGGCACCTCGTCGGGCGCGCCGGGCACAGGCATTTCAGGCGGCAGGTCGTCGGGAGGCGTCGTGGCCATGCTCGGGCTCCTCAGGGCATCGTGCCCGTCCGCTTCTCAACGCCCTGCGGGGCCGTTCGTTCCGCCGGGCTACCCCGTTGTCGATGCAGACCTCGCATCCGCAGTCTGCCCCGTCTCCAGGCGATAGGGGTCTGCCTGCGCCGCCAGCGTCCCCGGGGGCAGCCAGCCGTTCGGCCCCAGCGGACTGAGCGTAAGGTAAACCACCCGGATCGGCACCGGGTCGGGAAGGTCGAAGCGTTGTTCGGGCGTCGTATCGTTGGGCGATTGGCCCGGCGGCGGGCCGCCCCATAGCCACGACGCCAGCATCTTCCAGTCGGAAACGCGGATGCAGCCAGCGCTGAGCGCTCGGTCCGCCTTGGCGAACAGCGCCTTTTCCGGCGTATCGTGAAGGTAGATGCCCCCGCTGTTGGGCAACTCGAACTTCATCGCGCCCATCATGTTTGCGCGGCCGGGGCGCTGGCGAATTCGCGCCTCGGCCCGGCCGGCGGCTACCTTGCGCCAGTCGATCGACGATGCCGGGATCGGGCGCGGCGCCTGCTGGCTGGGATCGAGCGTTTCCATCCCCTGCGCCGTCAGCCACTTCGTACCGTGCCGAAGCACATGCCGCGCCGTCCGCCGCTGCGCCAGATCGAGCGGCACATTCCAATAGGGCCGCGCCACCAGCCGCACGATCTGGCTGTTCAGAAGCGGCGTCGGGTCGGTCGCTGAGCCGACGATGACCGGCATGCTGCCCTGCAGCCGGTTGCCATCGAACAGATAGAGGCGCTGCCCGGCGGCGTCGACCAGCACATGCCGCCCGCGCGGCATCGGCTCCTGCGCCAGCCGGGCGAGATTGCGGCGAATGAGATCGGCGCGGGCCGGGTCGTCTTCCGCTGCCAGCGCCTCGTCCAGCTGCAGCATGAGCGGGTGCGGTGGCAGATCGACAGCGGCAGTCCGGCGGTCGGGCGCGGGCGCCGACATGTTGCATCCGGACACGACGAGGCCCAGCGCCAGCACACAGCCGACCAGTTCAGCGAGGCTGCGTCCCATACCCGCGCTAACTGAAACCCCCTCCAAAGGTTCCGGCTAGGGACCAGCTGGCCCCAGCACGGCATCGGCGGGAACCGTCTGCACCTTCAACCGATTGCGGGGGGTGACCGATATGGTCCTGAAGGACGGAGACGAGCAATGAAGACCATTCTCATGACGACGGCGGCGCTCCTGATCGGCGGTGTCGCGATTGCGCAGACCGGTACGACCAGCGGCACGGCCGGGTCGGCCACCGGCACGACCAGCACGACGGGCACCAGCGGTAGCGGTACAATGGGCACCACTGGCACGGGCACGATGGGCACCGGCACGACCGGTACGACCGGAACCGGCACGGGCACCAGCGGCACCACCGGCACCGGAATGCAGTCGGGTACGATGAACGACCAAAGCGGCACGACCGGCGCATCGGGCACTTACGATTCCTCGTCGACCACTGGCACGTCCGGCTCTTCGGGCGCCACTGCGGGCGGCAATTCAGGCGCCTATGACCGGACCAGCACGACCGGGACCAGCCGGTCCAACACTGTATCCGCTCGCCAGGACTGGCGGTCGGGCGAGCGCGGCTGACGCAGGCTCCGAAGGCTGATGAGATCATGACGGCGAGCGCATCGGTAATAACCAGCGCGCTCTGACCCGGCTTTGATGGGCGACATGGGGGCTGGGCCGTTCTAGGCTCGGCCCCCATGAAGCCCGTTTCGAAGTCCTTGCTTTTGATCGGCGGCACCGGCACGACCGGCGCCGCGACCGCCCGCAGCCTTGCAGCGCGAGGGGTGGCGTTCACGGTCGCGTCGCGAAATCCCCCGGCAGGCGGCCTGTCACTCGATCTCGCCCAGCCCGAGACGTTGGGGCTGGCTGCGAGCCACGAAACCGCGCTTCTGATCAGCGGTCTCGGCCCGGACGAGACTTCGATCGTGCTTGCCGCCGTCGACGCATTGCGAGCCGCCGGGGTGGGCCGGTTCGTCTATCTCTCGATCATGAACCTCGTCGCAATGCGCGAGATCCCTCATTTCGCTGCAAAGATCCCGATCCGCGAAGCGCTGCTTGCCGACGCCCGCTCGACCGTGTTGGAGGCCAATTTCTTCCAGTCCAACGATCGGATGTGCCTGCCCGCGATCCTCGGCGCCGGTGTCTATCCGCTGCCGGTCGGGTCGGCAGGCATCTGGTCGGTCGCGCCCGCCGATCTCGGCGAGGCAGCCGCCAATGCGCTGACCGACCCCGCCTGGGAAGGCCGTGCCCTGCCGCTGTGCGGGCCCGAGCGCCTGACTGGCGACACACTGGCCGCCAACTGGGCCGCGCGGCTGGGGCGCCCGCTGGCCTATGCCGGCGACGATGTCGCGCCGTTCGCCGCCATGGTGGGGCAGGGCATCCCGGACGAGGCCGCGGCATTCCGCGACTGGCTGCGCCACGACATGGCGACGATGATGCGCGTGACCCAGGCGATGGGCTGCCCGGCGACTCCGCACGAGGTGGCGCTGTCGGAAGCGCTTGTCGGCCGCCCGCTGACACGACACATCGATTATATCCACAGCCTGGAGGTGCCCGCATGAAAGCGATCTACGAAGCGCAGGCCAAGGCCGAAGCGGGCCGCGACGGCCGGGTCTGGTCCGACGATGGCAAGATCGAACTCGGCCTCACCCCGCCGAAGGAAATGGGCGGATCCGGCACGGGCACCAACCCGGAGCAGCTGTTCGCCGCGGGTTATGCCGCCTGCTTCCATTCGGCGATGCTGTTCGTGGCGCGCGGCAAGAAGCTCGACACCGCCGGCTCTTCGGTCGAAGGCCATGTGGCAATTGGCCCGAACGACAGCGGCCCCGGATTCGCGCTCGCGGTGCGGCACATCGTCAGCCTGCCGAACCTGCCTCAGGCCGATGCCGAGGCGCTGGTGCACGAGGCCCACCAGGTCTGTCCCTATTCCAACGCAACGCGCGGCAACATCCCGGTCGACTTCGAGGTGAGGGGGCAATGAGCACGGCCTATACGGCGGCGCTGCTGCGTGAAGGCGAGGCCCCGCCGATGCGCGCCTTTACCGACCGCGACCATCCGAACGCCATCCGCCTGAAGGAAGCGCACGATGCCTTCAAGACCGGCGACCTCGACGCGCTGTTCGGTATGATGACCTCCGACTTCGCCTGGATCATGCCCGGCAACAACCTGCTTTCGGGCCATTTCACCGGCCGTGAGGCCATCCTCGACAGCTTTGCCATGTTGCAGGCCAGCGTCGACGCCTATTGGGCTCATCCGCTCGACTATTTCGGCTCCGACGATCATGTCGTGCTGGTCGCCCGCGTGATTGCGCGCAAGGGCGACCGGACGCTCGAATGCGACGAATGCCTGCTCTGGAAAGTCGCCCCCGACGGCCGCTTCGCCAGCGTGCACCACATGGCGCTGGATGAGAAGGCCTGGGACGCCTTCTTCAGCGGGTAGGCGGGGCAGCGCCGGCCGTGTGCTGGCGCCAGGCCTGCGGCACGCCGGGAATCGGAACCGGCGAGGGCGGCTGCCAGACATGGCCGGTATCCACGACCGTCTCGACCGCTGCGATTCCGGCAACTCCGAGCAGCTCCGTGCGCGCCGCTTCCATGAAGTGCGGCGCCATGGTGCAGCCGGCGAAGGTGATCGTGAACCGCACCCGGAGCACGCCGCCGGCCAACTCCCAGCCCAGCACCAGCCCCAGGTCGAGCACCGAGGTCGGCCGTCCGGCCGCCACGCTGCACGGGTCCATCACCCGCGACAGTGCCCCCCTTACGCCTGCGTCCAGGCCGACCATGGCGCCTTCAGCTCGCGCGGGCCATCGAACCCATCGCCGGCCTGCATCGCCTTCAGGTCTGGGATCGTGCGGCCGATCATCCGGGCATAGTTGCCGCCCAGGATCATCCGCTTCACCGTCTCGTCGATCTGGGGGATGCCGTGCCGGTCTAGCAGGTCGGTCGCGAAGCCGAACTCCCACATCGCCTCGATCAGATGCTGCGGGTGGGTGACGGTGCAGCCGGTGCCCCACAATATCTTCTCCGGGCCACCCCATTGCAGCAGCAGTGCCAGCGCGGCGGCAAAGCGGCCGGGCGCCTGCCACAGCAGCGCCGTCGTCGTCTCCAGATTGGCATAGACATTGGGGAAGCGCCCGATAGCCATCGCGGTCTCCTCGATGAAGGCCATGCCCGAATGCACGATCTCGAACGCGATTTCCGGAAAGGCATCGACCGCCAGCTCGAAATCCTCGCCGATCCGGTAGGGCGCCAGCGGCACCGATCCGTTGGGAAGCGCCTTGTGGATCGCCACCGTCTTCAGCCCGCGTTTCGCCCCGTGCGCGATCGCGGCCATCGTCACATCGTCGTCGGTGCGCCAATGCCGATAGGGGTTCATCTGGTGCGGATACATCTTCATGCCTACCGCATTCGGCAGCGCATCCAGCTGCCGGTCCATGTCTTCCAGCACGGCGGCCTGCTCGCCGGTCGGGTCCACTCCGATATAGCCGAACACGCGGGTCGGGTGGTCGCGGCACATCGAGACCGTCTTGTGCTCGGCTGCAAACCCGTCGTGAAACCAGCTGTTCAGCGTCAGGCTGTGGGTCGCCACCAGCGACGTCGCGCTTTCCCCGAACATCGTGCGCACCAGAAGCTCGCCCGGCATGTCTCCCATGTAGGTCGCCTCGGGGCAGCGGCGGTCGGCGGGGCTCAGCATGCAATGCAGCCCATAGCTCATCTGCCACAGCTGTTCGCCGAAGCGGCTGGCGATATTGCCCCGGTCGAGGTTCAGGGCATGGACCACGGCGTCGATCACGAACAGGTCGGCGGGCAGCATGGTCATCCCCGACCCTAGCGCGCCTGGTTCGTGCCTGTCAGCCGCCGATAACCGATATGCATGGGCGACGCGCCCGGGGCGATGAGCCGAGGCGCGGGGCGTCGCCTAGGTTCGGCGCCATGGAGCCCGCAAGTCTTGCCACCGACACCCATGTGCACCGCTCGGTCTATACCGATCCAGCGATCTTCGAGCTGGAGATGGCGCGCATCTTCGGCCGCGCCTGGATCTATCTTGCCCACGACAGCGAAATCGAGAGGGCGGGCGCCTATGTCACCCGGCACATCGGCACCACCGGCGTCATCGTCACCCGCGACCGCGACGGTTCGGCCAGGGCGATCGTCAACCGCTGTACCCACCGCGGCGCAACGCTCTGCGCCTTCGATCGCGGCGAGGCCCCGCACGGCCACCAATGCCCCTATCACGGCTGGCTCTTCGCGCCCGACGGCTCGCTGAAAATGGTGCCCAACCGGCAGAACTACGATGGCGTGCTCGACCTGGCCGAGCACGGCGCCCGCCCGGTCCGTCTCGAATTCTATCGCGGCTTCCTGTTCGGCACGCTCCACGATGCCGCCGCGCCGCTCGCCGAGTTCCTGGGGCCGATGGCAAGCTCGATCGACGACCTTGTCGATCGATCGCCGACCGGCCGGCTCACCTGCATTCCCCATGTGCTGCGCCACCATTATCGCGGCAACTGGAAGATGACGTTCGAGAACCTCAACGACACCATTCATCCGGGGTTCGCCCATTCGGCCTCGGTCGTGTCGGCAAAGGCGGTTGCCGACGATATCGGCGGGGGCCAGAGCCTTGCGCCGACGGTCGGCATGATGCTCGCCAACGGCAAGCCCATCCGGTTCTTCCAGGACCTCGACATGATGGTCGCCCCGCCCGGGCACAGCTACATCGGCGGCCATATGGGCGCTCGCTACACGCCCGACACCGAGGACCGCTACACGCAGGACCTGATCTCCTTCCACGGTCCGGAAAAGGCCGCCGCCGTGCTGGGGACCGACCGCCACCTGACCCTCCTCTACCCGTCCTCCACCTGGCACGCGCGCTACCAGACGGTGCGCATCGTCCGCCCGGTGCGCCACGACCTCACCGAAGTGATTGGCTATGTCTTCCGGCTGGAAGGGGCGCCCGAAGAAACGTTCCGCAACGCGATCGAATATGTGAACGGCGCCAACTCCGCCGCCTCACCGGTGATCTCCGACGATCTCGAGCTTTACGAACGGCTGCTGGCCGGAAACCGATACGAGGATCGCGGCTGGATCCCGATGCTGCGCGGGCTTCGCGAAGACCGCGAGCAGGGCAATGGCTGGACGCGGACGCCATCGACCTCGGAAGCCTTCATCCGCAACCAGTTCCAGGCCTGGCGCCACTATATGGCGGCGGCCTGATGCATCCGCTGGAAAGGCTGGTGCACCGCGAGGCGCGGCTGCTCGACGCGAGGGATTATCCCGCCTGGATCGACCTGTTCACGCCGGACTGCCATTATTGGGTGCCGGTCTCGCCCGACATGACGACCGCGCTCGACGGCCCCAGCCACTTCAACGACGACCGCCAGCTGATGCAGGCGCGCACCCACCGGCTGCTGAACCCGCGCGCCTTCGGCGCCGAACCGCCGCCGCGCACCGCGCACATCGTCTCGGGCGTGGAGATCGTCTCCGAAAACCCCGAGGACGCGGTCGCGCTCTCCACCCAGATCATGCTGGAATGGCGCCGCCGCACCGGGTTCGAGGACGACCAGCGGCTGTTCGGCGGGCAGGTCCAGCACCGCTTCCGCCGGGTGTCCGATGAGTGGCGGATTGCCGTGAAGCGCATCGACCTCCTCAACGCCGAGAGTTCGATGAACGCCATCCTGGCCCCTTTCTGAGGGCGGCCCGGTGATGCAACCCGAAATCCCCTGGGGCTGCTGGTGGAGCACGCCCTTCGCCCGCTGGCAGGGCCCCTTGTCCAACCTGCACAGCCTGCGCTTTGCCGCCCATGTCGCGCAGTCCGCGCTGGCGGCGCGGGGCATCGATCCCGCAACCTTCGATTTCGGGGTGCTCGGCACGACAGTGCCGCAGAAAGGCGCCTTCTACGGCCTGCCCTGGGTCGCCGGGCTGCTCGGCGCCCCGCAACTGGCCGGGCCGACGATCCAGCAGGCCTGCGCCACGTCTGCCAGATGCCTCGATGTCGCCGCAGGCGAGGTGCGCACCGGCCGGGCCGACGCCGCGCTGGTGCTCGCGGCCGACCGCGTTTCCAACGGACCCCTCCTCAGCTACCCGGCGCCCGACGCGGCGGGCGGCGCGCCGGAAACCGAGAACTGGGTGCTGGACAATTTCGCCCGCGACCCCTGGGCCGACGTCGCGATGGTGGAAACCGCCGAGAATGTCGCGCGCAGATGGGCGTTCCCGCGCGAACAGCAGGACGATCTGGTCCTGATGCGCGCCCACGCCTATGCCGGGGCCCGCGCCGCCGGCTTCCACGCCCGCTTCATGGACCTTCCGTTCGCCGTTCCCGACAGCCGCTTTCGCAAGACCGTTACCACCCTCGACGGCGACTGGGGCGTGCAGCCGATCGACGAGGCCAAGCTCCGCGCGCTGAAGCCGGTGATCGTGGGCGGCACCATCTCTCACGGCGGCCAGACCCATCCGGCCGACGGCAGCGCCGGCCTGATCGTCGCCAGCCCTGATCGCGCCCGGCAGCTGCGCCGGCAGCCGCAAACCGTGCGGATCCTCGGCACCGGGCAGGCGCGGGTGGAAAAGGCGTTCATGCCGGCCGCCCCGGTCCCCGCCAGCAGGGCCGCGCTCGGCGAGGCGGGGCTGAGGATCGGCGACATCGATCTTGTCACCTCGCACAACCCGTTCGCCGTCAACGATCTCGTCTTCGCCGCCGAAACCGGGTTTCCGCTCGACCGCATGAACCGCCACGGCTGCTCGCTCGTCTGGGGCCATCCGCAGGGCCCCACCGGGCTTCGCGCCCTCATCGAGCTGCTGGAGGGCCTGGCCGAACGCGGCGGCGGCCGCGGCCTGTTCCAGGGCTGCGCGGCCGGCGACACTGCGATGGCGATCGTCGTGCAGGTGGACGATGGTTGAAGCGCCGGCCGAGACACTCGCGTCGCCGGTCGCCATCCTCGCGCGCGCAGCGGAACGGGCGCCCGATGCACCGGCGCTGGTCGCGGGTGCGCTGCGGCTGAAGTATGCCGGCTATGCTGCGGCCGTCGCAGGTTTTGCGCTGCAATTGTCCGCGTTGGGGGCAGGTGGCCAGCGGGTCGCGCTGATGCTCGGGAACAGCATGCCGATGGCGGTCGGCATGTTCGCGGTGCACGCGGCCGGGGCGACGCTGGTGCCGCTCAACCCGGACTATTCCCCCCGCGAGCTGGCGCCGGTGCTGGCGATCGCGCGCCCGGCCGTGATCGTTTGTTTCGCCGCCAGCGCCAAGCGCCTGCGCTCGGCGCTAGGCGACGATTTCACCGGCGACCTTCTGGTACTCCCGGACTCGGCCGAAACCTGGCTCGCCGCGCTGCCGTCCGCCCGCGGGTCTCCTGCCCTGCCCGACCCGGGTTCGATTGCGCTCATCCAGTTCACCGGGGGCACCACCGGCGTTCCCAAGGGTGTGATGCTCACCCACCGCGCGCTCGCCGCCAATGTCGCCCAGCGCGAGGCCGTGCTGCCGACGCTTTGGACCGACGAGCGCGTGCTGTGCGCGATGCCGCTGTTCCACAGCTTCGCCAGTGCCATGGCGCATCTGCTGGCGCCCAACTGCGCCGGCACCATGGTGCTGCTACCGCGTTACCGGCCCGATCTTCTGCAAGGGGCGGTCGTCGCCGAACGCATCACCCGCCTCCCCGCCGGCCCCACGCTGCTGCAATCGCTCCTCCAGTGGGACGGGTTCGATCCGGCCTCGTTCGCATCCGTTCGTTCGGTCTGGTCCGGTTCGGCACCGCTCCCGGCCGAAACCCAGCGATTATGGCAAGCGGTGACCGGAATCCCGGTGTACGAAGGCTATGGCCAGACCGAAGCGGGGCCGGTGCTGACCTACCACGGACCGGGCATGGCGTTAAAACCGATGTCGGTCGGCCCCGCGCTCCCCGGTACCGAACTGCGCATCCTCGATCTCGCCGGTGGCGTGCCGTTGCAACCGGGCCACACCGGAGAGATCGCCGCTCGCGGCCCGCAGCTGATGGCGGGCTATCTCGACGATCCGGCGGCAACCCATGCCGCGTTCCGCGATGGCTGGCTGCTCACCGGCGACATCGGCCATCTCGACTCGGACGGCTATTTGTTCATCACCGACCGCCGGAAGGACATGGCCATCGTCGGCGGCTACAACGTTTACCCGCGCGAGGTGGACGAGGTGCTGCTGCAATGCCCGGGCGTGCGCGCCGCTGCCGCCGTCGCCGTGCCGGACGCCTATCGCGGCGAAGCGATCTGGGCCTATGTGGAGGGAGAAGTCGGCGAAGCCGCGCTGGCGGCGCACTGCGAGGCGACGCTCGCGCGCTACAAGCGACCCGTCGCCTGGCGCTTCGTCCAGGCGCTGCCGCGAACCGGGGTGGGGAAGGTCGATAAGGTCGAATTGCGCCGGCTGGCACGGGCCGAGATCGCCACCAATGTCGCTTGAGGAGCGCGATCGCATTCTGGCGCTGCTGGCAGGCCGCCCGCGCCCGGCCGATTCTGCGGACCGGCGCGCCGGGTTCGAGCTGTTCGCGCGCTCGCTCTGGCCCGGAGCCGAAATCCCGCCCGCGTTCGAGCCGCTGCCGGGTCTGACCGCCCGCTGGGCGCCCGAGGCGCCGGTAGGACCGGCCGAGGTTCTGCTGTGGCTGCACGGCGGCGCCTTCCAGGTCGGATCGTCGGAAAGCTATTGGCCGATGGCGGCCGAGATGGCGCGGGCCGCGGGGCTCCATGTGCTGGTGCCGGACTATGCCCTGGCCCCCGAGCACCGGTTTCCGGTCGCGCGGGAGCAGGTCGGCCACTTGCTCGACTGGCTCGCCGGTCGGGGCCACCGCACCGCGATCGGCGGCGACAGCGCTGGCGGCAATCTTGCCGTCGCGGCGACGCATCGCGCCTTGCAATCCGGCCGTCCGGTGCCCGCAGCCTGCTGGCTGGTGTCGCCCTATCTCGATCTCACCCATGGCGGCGGCAGCATCGTCGCGCGCCGCCATCGCGACCGCTTCGTAAACCCCGACGACGGCACCAACCGTCTTTATGCCGGGTCGGCCGCGCTGGACGATCCGGCCGTGTCGCCGCTGTTCGGAAGCTTCCCGGGCTTTCCGGAGACATTCGTCCAGGTCGGCTCCGAGGAAGTGCTCCGCGACGATGCAGTGCGGTTGTCCCAGCGGCTGTGGGATGAAGGGCGCACCGCGCAATTGCAGGAATGGGCCGGCATGTTCCACGTATGGCCGCTGTTCGCGCCCAGGCTGGCTGAAGGCCGCTGGGCGATCTTGCAGGGCGGAGCCTTCCTGCGCCGGATATTTCAGGCTTGAACCGAATAACCGCCGGTTATACCCTCCTTGCAGGGAGACACCGGCCATGGAACTTCGCCAGCTGCGGCATTTTCAGGAGATCGTGCGGACCTTGAGCTTCGGCCAGGCAGCCGACCGGCTCAACATCACCCAGCCGGCCCTTTCGAAAAGCATCCGCAACCTGGAGCGCTCGCTCGGCTGCCAGCTGCTCGAACGCCACCCCTCGGGCGTCACGCCCACCGAATATGGCCGGGTATTCCTGGATTATGCCGCGCTGGTCACCTCCGAGCTGGACCGCGCGGTGGAGGAGCTGAACGCGCTGCGCGGGCGGGGCAAAGGGATCGTTCGGGTGGGGGCGGGCGCCACGATGATGCGCTACCTGCTGCCACGCGCGGTGAAAAGCTTCATGGCGCAGGCGGGCGCGCAGGGCAGCGACGGCAGCTCGGTCAGCTTTCGCCAGGGCCTGAAGGACGAGCTGACAGCCGCCTTGAGGCGAGGCGACATCGACCTGATGGTGGGCAGCGTGAACCCGGGGCAGGTCGACGAAGACCTGCATCATGAGCTGGTCCTGGAGGACCGGGTGGCTGTGGTGGCCGATGCCGCCCACCCGCTGGCCGGCCGCCGGCGGCTCACGCCTGCCGATCTGGGGCCGCACAAATGGGTCCTGCCCGAGGGCCGTGAGCCCGAGAACGAGCGGCTGCTGGCGGTGTTCCGCACCGCCCGGCTGGCGCCGCCGCAGGTCGCCGTCCGCACCGCCTCGTCGCCGTTCATGGCGGAGCTTCTGAAAGACAGCGATTATCTGTCCTACCTTCCGGTCGCGCTGCTGCACCTCGATCCGGATTTCAGCCACCTGGCACCGATCGACCTTGCCGAACCGGTGTGGCCGCCGGTCATGGTGGGGGTCACCTATCGCCGCCGCGGCGTGATGTTGATGCCCGTCAGGCGCTTCATCAACCGGCTGAAGGAGACCGGCGGCGAGATCGTCGCCGGGGCAATGTCCCCGGTCGCCGCTTCGGCCGATTGACAGCTACGGCGCCGGTCGATACTTCAAGCCTAAACTAATTCGGAGCCTGGCTTGGCCGATCGCGCAGACTTTTCCGCCGCCCATGCGCTCGTGACCGGCGGGGGCAGCGGAATTGGCGCGGCGATCGCCCGCACGCTGGGCCTGGCGGGTGCAGCGGTCACACTCGTGGGCCGGCGCGAGGGGCCCCTGGCCGAGGTTGCGGCAGGCCTGCCCCGCGCAACGGGGGTGACAGCGGATGTGACCGACCGGGGCCAGGTCGACCGCGCTTTCGAAGCCGCCCGCGCGGCCCACGGCCCGGTGACGATCCTGATCGCCAACGCCGGGCACGCCGGCACCTCGCCTTTCGCAAAATCCAGCTTCCAGGATTGGCGCCGCCTGATGGCCGTCAATCTCGATGCGCTCCACCATCTGGCCCAGGCCGCGTACCCCGATCTTATCGCAGCTGCATCCGGGCGGATCGTCACCATCGCCAGCACGGCCGGGTTGAAGGGCTATGCCTATGCCAGCGCCTACAGCGCGGCCAAGCACGGCGCGATCGGTTTCACCCGAGCGCTGGCGATGGAGCTCGCTGGCACCCGGGTCACCGTCAATGCGGTCTGCCCCGGCTTCACCGAAACCGACCTGGTCGCCGGCTCTATCGAGACCATCGTGGCGAAGACCGGGCGCAGTGCCGAGGCGGCCCGGGCCGAGCTGGCGCGCTTCAATCCGCAGGGCCGGCTGATCTGCCCGCAGGAAGTTGCCGATGCCGTCCTATTCCTGTGCGGCCCGGGCGCGGGCAGCATCACAGGGCAGGCCATTGCGGTCGCCGGCGGAGAAGTGATGTGATGGCAACACCGGCAGCGACACTGGCGGAAAAGCATGACGGCGATTTCCAGGTCGCGGCGGATCGGGACCAATTGCGGCTGTGGCTGCGGATGCTGTCGTGCACCATGGTGATCGACAAGAAGCTGCGGGCGATGCTGGCCGCCGAGTTCGGGACCACGCTGCCGCGCTTCGACGTGCTTGCCGCGCTCGAGCGGGCACCGGCCGGCCTCGGTATGGGCCAGCTGTCGCGCGCCCTGCTTGTCTCCAACGGCAATATCACCGCGCTGGTCCAGGCGCTGGTCCGCGAGGGCCAGGTGGAGACGCTGCCGTCGCCGGTGGATCGCCGGGCCTCGGTCGTGCGCCTCACGCCCGCCGGTGCCGAGGCGTTCAGGGCTCAGGCGGGGCGGCACCATGGCATGATCGCCGATCTGTTCGCCGGGCTGGATGCTTCCGAAGCGCAGACGCTCTACCGGATGCTGGGGCGGGTGAAGATGTCGATCGCAGCAAGCGGAGCAGAGCCATGACCTTCGACGCGCAAGCCTTCCAGCCGGCGCATTTCCGCTGGGCGTTCGCCGACGGCGTGGCGACGATCACGCTGGACCGGCCGGAACGCAAGAACCCGCTCACCTTCGAAAGCTATGCCGAGCTGCGCGACCTGTTCCGCGCCTTGACCGCCGCGCCCGCCGTGAAGGTCGTCCTGTTCACCGGCTCTGGCGGCAATTTCTGCTCCGGCGGCGACGTGTTCGAGATCATCGAGCCGTTGACGAAGATGGCCATGCCCGAGCTGCTCGCCTTCACGCGGATGACGGGCGACCTGGTGAAGGCGATGCGCGCCTGCCCGCAGCCGATCGTTGCCGCGATCGACGGGGTGTGCGTGGGCGCGGGCGCGATCATTGCGATGGCGTCCGACCTCCGCATCGCCACCCCGCGCGCGAAAACGGCCTTCCTGTTCACCCGCGTCGGCCTCGCCGGCTGCGACATGGGGGCGTGTGCGATCCTGCCCCGACTGATCGGCCAGGGCCGCGCCTCGGAGCTGCTGTACTCCGGCCGGATCATGACCGCCGAGGAGGGCGAGCGATGGGGCTTCCACAACCGGCTGGTCGATCCCGGGAGCCTGGAATCCGAAGCCATGGCGCTTGCAACCCAGATCGCGAGCGGCCCGACCTTCGCGCATGGCATTACCAAGACCCAGCTGCACCATGAATGGAATGTCGGCATCGACACCGCGATCGAGATGGAGGCGCAGGCGCAGGCGATCTGCATGCAGACCCAGGATTTCGCCCGCGCCTTCGAGGCGTTCGCGGCGAAGCGCACGCCCGTGTTCGCCGGAAACTGAGGAGGGAACTGAGAAATGGCGGACCGGAGCTATCTCGACTGGCCGTTCCTCGACGACAGCCACCGCGACCTCGCCCGCCGGCTCGAGGCCTGGTGCGAGGCCGAGCTGGCCCACCTGCCGCACGACGAGGACGATGTCGACGGCCAGTGCCGGCTGCTGCTGGCGAAGCTGGGGCAGGGCGGCTGGCTGCGCTATGCCGTGCCGAAAAGCCATGGCGGGATGTTCGACCGCCTCGACGTCCGCTCGCTCAGCCTGATCCGGGAGACACTGGCGCGATACAACGGCCTCGCCGATTTCGTGTTCGCGATGCAGGGCCTGGGTTCGGGTGTCGTCTCGCTGTTCGGCTCCGAGGCGCAGAAGGCCTGGATCCTCCCCGAAGTCGCCGCCGGCACCCGCTGCGCCGCCTTCGCGCTGACCGAGCTTGAAAGCGGTTCGGATGTCGCCGCAATGGACACGATGGCCACCCGCACTGCGAGTGGATGGATCATCGACGGCGCCAAGACCTACATCTCCAACGGCGGCATCGCCGACCATTATATTCTGTTCGCCCGCACCGGCGAGGCCCCCGGCGCCAAGGGTATATCGGCATTTCTCGTGCCGGCCGACACGCCGGGCCTCTTCATCGCCGAGCGAATCCGCGTGATCGCCCCGCACCCGCTGGCGACGCTCCGGTTCGACAATATGGTGCTCCCTGCCGACGCGCTGATCGGCGAAGCCGGGCGCGGCTTCGCGCAGGCGATGGCCTCGCTCGACATCTTCCGAACGACAGTCGGCGCCGCCGCGCTCGGCTTCGCCCGCCGCGCGCTGGACGAAGCGACCGCGCGTGTGATCGGCCGCAGGCTGCAAGGGAAAGCGCTCGCCGACAATGCGGTCGTGCAGGCGATGCTGGCCGACATGGCGCTCGCGGTCGATACCTCCGCGCTCCTCATCTACCGCGCCGGCTGGCTGCGCGACGCGCGGCGCGAGCGCAACAGCCGCGAGGCCGCGATGGCCAAGCTGCACGCCACCGACAGCGCGCAGGAAGTGATCGACAAGGCGGTCCAGCTGCATGGCGGGCTCGGCGTGGTGCACGGCCACATCGTCGAATTGCTCTACCGCGAGGTTCGCGCGCTCCGCATCTACGAAGGCGCGTCCGAAGTGCAGCGCGTCGTGATCGCCCGCCAGCATCTCGGGGGCTATGCGCCGCCGCTGAAGGCCGCCGCCGAATGAGCTTTGCCGTGCAGCTCCCGGTTCGATTCGCCGATTGCGACCCGGCCGGGATCGCTTATTATCCGCGCCTGCTGGCGTTGGCGGATGCGGCCGTCGAGGACTGGACGGCCGCCACGCTCGGCCTCGGCCGGGCCGAACTGCACCACGAACGCCGGCTCGGCCTGCCCACCGTGAAGCTGGAATCCAGCTTCCACACTCCCGCGCGCTTGGGGGACAGGCTGTCGTTCCAGGTGACGGTCGAGGCGCTAGGCACCAGCTCGGTCACACTGGCGATTGTCGTCGATGTCGCTGGCACCCGCTGTCTCGATGCAAGACTGGTGCAGGTTCTCACGGATCTTGCTAGGATGGCAGCCGTTCCCTGGCCTGCCAACTGGCGCGCCGCCCTTCAGTCCCAGATTTTGGAGATTTCCGGATGAACGCCCCGACCGGTCTTGTGAACGCCAGCGAAAAGTCCCCCGCCAAAGCCTGGCCCGCGTTCGACTGGGCCGATCCGCTGCTGATCGAGGCCGAGCTGACCGAAGAAGAGCGCATGGTTCGCGACACGGCGCGCAGCTTCTGCGACCAGCATCTGGCGCCCATCGTGAAGGAAGCCAACCGGCACGAGACCTACGATCCGGCGCTGATGCGCGCCTTCGGCGAGGCCGGGCTGCTCGGCCCGACGATCAAGGGCTATGGCTGCGCCGGCGTCAGCTACGTCGCCTATGGCCTCATCGCGCGCGAAGTCGAACGGGTGGACTCCGCCTACCGCTCGGCCTTCTCGGTGCAATCCAGCCTCGTGATGTACCCGATCTGGGCCTATGGCACCGAGGCGCAGCGGCAGGAATATCTCCCCCGCCTCGCCAGCGGCGAGTGGATCGGCGCCTTCGGCCTGACCGAGCCGGATGCCGGGTCCGATCCGGCCGGCATGAAGACGAAAGCGGTGAAAACCGCATCCGGCTTCCGCATCAACGGCGCGAAGATGTGGATCACCAACAGCCCGATCGCCGACCTTTTCGTGGTATGGGCCAAGTGCGACCTCGACGACGGCAAAGGCGAACAGATCCGCGGCTTCGTGCTGTTGAAGTCGGACAAGGGGGTCTCGGCCCCCAAGATCGCCGGCAAATTCTCCCTCCGCGCCTGGGTCACGGGCGAGATCGTGATGGCCGACGTCGAGGTTCAGGCCGACCGGCTGCTGCCCAATGTCGTCGGCCTGAAGGGTCCGTTCGGATGCCTCAACAACGCCCGCTACGGCATTGGCTGGGGGGCGATGGGCGCGGCGGAATATTGCTGGCACGCCGCCCGGCAGTACACGCTGGACCGCAAGCAGTTCGGCCGCCCGCTTGCCGCCACCCAGCTCATCCAGAAGAAGCTCGCCGACATGCAGACCGAGATTACGCTCGGTCTGCTGCTCGCGCTCCGCGCCGGCCGCCTGATGGACGAAGGCCAGCTCGCGCCCGAGGCCATCTCGATCCTGAAGCGCAACAATTGCGGCAAGGCGCTCGACATCGCCCGCCAGTCTCGAGACATGCACGGCGGCAACGGCATCTCCGACGAATATGGCGTGATCCGCCACGTGATGAACCTGGAAGCGGTCAACACCTACGAGGGGACGCACGATGTGCACGCCTTGATCCTGGGCCGCGCGCAGACGGGGATTGCGGCTTTCTAACGTCCGGCAGGCCGGTGCCAACTCCGACGCAGTCGGCTAAACCAGCACAGGCATGATCCGCCGCATGAACTCGTCGAACATCGGCACCGTGAACGCCGTGTCCCCGTGCGCCGGTGAATAGAGCATGCCCTTCTTGATCAGGCTGTTACGAATGGGCGCCAGCTGCGTCACCTGCTTGCCCAGCATCTCGGCGATGTCGCCCGACCGGTGCGGCCCGGCGCCCAGCTCGGCCATCGCCCGCACATAGCGCTTTTCGGTCGGCGTCAGCCGGTCGAACCGCACCCGGAAGAAGCTCGCGTCCAGCTCGGCCACCGCGGTGACCGTGGCATTATCCACGTCGCGCATGGTGATCGGCGAGCAGAAGGCGAGGTCCCAGGCATGCTTGGCGAATTCCTGGATATAATAGGGATAGCCCTGGGTCGCGCCGACGATCGCCCGCACCGCTTCGCGCTCGATCTCCTCGCCCTCGCGTTCGATCGGGAGCGAGATCGCGATCCCGGCCGCTCCGGGGTTCAGCTTGGCGACCTCGTGGAATTCGAACAGGCGCTCCGAATAGCTTTTCGCCCGCCCCATCTGGCCCAGCAGCTGCGGCAGGCCCGCGCCCACCATCGTTACCGGCAGATTTGCCTGCGCCGTCGCGTGGAGCGCCGAAATAAATGCCGCCAGCTCTTCCTCGCGGACATACTGGATCTCGTCCATGAAGATCACGACGGCGGTGCCCCGCTCCCGCGCCGCCTCGCCCACGGCCGCGAACAGGTCGGTCAGGTCGAGCTCAAGGTCGCCGCTGTCGGCCAGCCCCGGCTCGGGCGCCAGGTCGATCCCCACTTCGACGTCATGGTACGACACCTTCAGCTTGGCGAAGCTCGCAAGCGCTCGAAGCGCCCGCTTAGCCCCCTGCTTGGCGGATTCCATCCGATCCAGCCGCAGCAATGTCGCCCGTAGCGGCCCGGCCAGCAGGGCTGGCAGCGATCGGTCTTCCGGGGCCTCCACCCGCACGCTGAAAATGCCCCGAGCCTCCGCCTCGGCGCGAACCTTGCCCAGCAGCACGGTCTTCCCCACACCGCGCAGGCCATAGAGGATCACACTTCGGGCTTGCCTGCCCATTGCGATGCGGTCGATATAGATCGCAATCCGCTCGATCAGCTCGTCGCGGCCGGCAAGCTCTGGGGGCTGGCTGCCGGCGCCGGGGGTGAAAGGGTTGCGCCGAGGGTCCATCCGCCGATCTTATCGTTTGGCCCTAACTCGGTAAAGCTTCATATTCTGATGAACGCCAGGTGAACGGGCTGGATCTGGCTTCTGCGCGAGCTTGCGATTACTGCCGCCCAATGCCCGCTGTCCTCGCCAACGAAGCCTATCTCGCAGCCGTCCTCGCACAGCTCGCCGTCATCGTGTTGGTCGGGCGCGCCATGAACATCGTCTTCGTCCGGCTCGGCCAGCCGGGAGCCGTGGGGGAGATCGTCGGCGGCCTGATGCTGGGCCCGTCGCTGCTCGGCCTTCTCGCGCCGGAATTCCAGGCCGATTTCTTCAGCGCCGATACCGCACGCACCCTGTTCGTGGTCGGCCAGATCGGGCTCATCCTGCTGATGTTCGAGATCGGGGCCGATTTCGAGTTCGGCCATCTCGGCGAGCGCCGCCATGCGCGTGCCGTGATGTTGACGGCGTCGGTTTCCGTTCTGGTGCCGTTCGCCGCCGGGGTGGGCGTCGGCCTCCTGACGCACACCCCGCTTGCGCCGGGGATCGATCGCACCCTCTACATCCTGTTCTGCGGCGTCGCGCTCGCCATCACCGCAGTGCCGATCCTGGGCCGCATCCTGCGCGAGTTCGGGCTGAACCGAACCCCGATCGGGGTCGTCGCGATCGCGTCGGCCGCGCTCAACGATGTGGTCGGCTGGCTGATGCTGGCGGCCATCTCGGCGATGGCCCTGGCCACGCTCGGCGACGGTTCGATGGCGTGGCGGATCGGGGCGATCGCCGGGCTGGCCCTGGCGCTGCGCTTCCTCGCCGTTCCCCTGGTGGACCGCATGATGCGCTTCTGGCGCATCGAAGGCCCCGACGGCCCGCTGCCGCACGGCCTGCTCGCCGTCACCATCGGGCTCGCCTTCGCCTGCGCGCTGGTCACGGAAAAGATCGGAATCTTCGCCATCTTCGGCGGATTCGCGCTCGGCCTCGTTTATCATCGCCATCCCGGCTTCGTGGCGCGCTGGAAGCAGCAGGTCGGCCTCTTCGTGCTGGTGTTCTTCCTGCCGATCTTCTTCACGCTCACCGGGCTCCGCACCGACATATGGGGGCTCGGCCTCGCCGACCTGCCCTGGCTCGCCCTGATCCTGGCCGCTGCGATCCTCTCCAAGATACTGCCCTGCTATCTGGCGGGGCGTCTTTCGGGCTTCACCCGGCCCGAAAGCTGGCTGCTCGGCAGCCTGATGAACACCCGCGCCCTGATGGAGCTGATCGTGCTGAACATCGCCTATGATCTCGGCTTCCTGCCGCCCCGCATGTTCACGATGCTGGTGCTGATGGCGGTGGTGACGACAATGATGACCGGGCCGCTGCTGCGGCTGATCCTGCCGCGCATGGGCCATCCCCTGCCCGACCGGGCGGCATCGAGCGCTGCCTGAGGACGGTTTCACCCTCGCACTGCACGGAACTCTCGCCTATCCTGAGGGTTGGACCGGCTTGGGGAGGCTTCACATGCGGCTCGACGACCAGCGGGAAAGCAGCAACGTCGAGGATCGGCGTGGCGAAGGCGGAATCGGCTTCGGCGGCGCCGGGCAGCAGGCCGGCGGGATGGGCCGCGGCGGGCTCGGCGGCCTGTTCGGATTGCTGATCCCGCTGATCGGCTCCAAGTTCGGGATCGTCGGCATCATCGTCGCCTTCGGCGCGCTCTGGCTGTTCGGCGGCCTGGGCGGCGGCGGATCCACCGTCGCGCCGCAGGCTGCGGCCCCCGCAGCCGAAGCCCCTGCTGCTTCCCAGCTTACCGGCGAGACCGATCGTTTCGTTGCCAAGGTGCTGGCTTCCACCGAAGACAGCTGGGGCAAGATCTTCGCCGCCAGCGGCCAGCAATATCCCGCGCCCAAGCTGGTCCTGTTCCAGGGCTCGATCAGCTCGGCCTGCGGTTCGGCCTCTTCGGCCTCGGGCCCCTTCTATTGCCCGGGCGACCGCAAGGTCTATCTGGACACCAGCTTCTTCGACGAGCTTGGCCGCCGCTTCGGCGCCCCGGGCGACTTCGCCGCCGCGTACGTGATCGCGCACGAAGTGGGCCACCATATCCAGACGGTGACGGGCACCTCGGAGCAGGTGAACCGGATGCAGGCCCGCGCCGGCAACCGCGCCCAGGCCAACCAGGCCCTGATGCGGCTGGAATTGCAGGCCGATTGCTACGCTGGTGTGTGGGCCGCCAACAACCGCAACCTGCTGGATGCGGGCGACTTCGCCGAAGGGGTGCGCGCGGCACAGGCGATCGGCGACGACACGCTTCAGAAGGCGGCGCAGGGGCGCGTTGTGCCCGACAGCTTCACCCACGGCAGCGCCGAACAGCGTGTCCGCTGGTTGCAGAAGGGTTTTGCCAGCGGCGACCCCAACGCCTGCGATACATTCTCGGTCCCAGCGAACGCCCTCTAGCCGCTGTAACAAGGCTGTCACATCGGCGGCGCAAACCATCGCCATGCTCGATGCCCGCAAGCCGTTCCGGCCAGACGATCCGTTGCGCGCGCTTGGAATCCGCGCTGTTCCCCCGGCGATTGATCCGGCCGTTCGGCAGCGGGTCGCCGAACGGCTGCTGCTCGGCGATTCGGCGGAGGCAATCCTCTTCGATCTGGTGCGCGACGGCGTGCCCCTCGCCGCTGCGCGGGACGAACTGGCCGCTGCCGCAGGCCATCCGTATCTGAAAGCCGCCGCGATCCTCCAGGCCCGGCTGGCCAAGCGCGACTGGCTCCTCGAAAGCAGGGCCAGGCTGGAGCGGCAGCGGCTGACCGAGGTGCCTCGCCGCCATGCACTCGCGGCGCTCACCTTCCTGAACGAGCATTATACCACGCTCGCACCGGTCGTGCTGACCGGGCTCGTCGATCACTGGGCGGCGAGAGCTTGGACGCTGGAAAGCCTCGCCACACTCGGCAACCCCGAGGTCGAGGTGCAGGGCGAGCGCGAGAGCGACCCCGAATTCGAGCTCAACAGCATCGCCCACAAGCGGCAGATGCGCTGGCACGATGTGCTGGCGCGGCTGCGCGACGATCCTGAAACCAACGATTTCTATGTCACCGCCAACAACTCCGGCGTGAACCGCAAGGCGCTCGCCGCTCTGTGGCACGACGTCGGCGACCTTCCGGGCTACCTCGCACCGCGTGCCGGGAGCGACGGCTTCTTCTGGATGGGCCCGAAGGGCACGGTAACGCCCTGGCACCACGACCTCACCCAGAACCTGCTGCTGAACCTGGCCGGCACCAAGCGCGTCACGCTGGTCTCGCCGCTGGAAACCCCGCGCATGCAGAACCACCGCCACTGTTTCAGTCGCTTCGGCAGCGATGCAAGGCTGGTGGGCACCGATATTCCTCGCCTCACCGTCGACATCGGCCCAGGCGAGATCCTGTTCTTGCCCGTCGGCTGGTGGCACCATGTCGAAGGGCTCAGCCTCACCATCGGCATGAGCTTCACCAACTTCGTCTGGGAAAACGACTTCGCCAGCTTCTACAGAAGCGAAGGCGACCTCTAGGACCTTAAGTTCCCAAACTCCGTCATGTCAGCGCAGGCTGGCATCTTCCCCCGTTCCGCCGGCTCCAAGTGGGAAGATGTCAGCCTAGAGTTGGCTTGACACTGCTCGGGTTCAATGAACTTCCTCCCCGCCGGACACGTTCATCGCCTCTCCCGTCACATAGCAGGCATCGTCCGATGCCAGCCAGGCGACCGCGGCCGCCGTGTCGGTACCCTGTCCGGGCCGCCCCAGCGGGTTCCGGCGCGCCATATTGTCGAGATAGGCCTTGACGCTGTCGAACCCCAGCAGCTTCGAGAAATAGGCGTTCTGCTTCTCGCCCAGGCCGGTCGTCACATGGTTGGGGCAGACCGCGTTCACCGTAATCCCATGCGCGCCCAGCTCGACCGCGTTCGACCGGGTCAGCCCCACCATCCCGTGCTTGGAGGCGGTGTAGGGCGCCATGTGCGGAAAGCCCGACTTCGCCGCCTGGCTGGCGATGTTCACGATCCGCCCGCCCGACCGTTGCGCGATGAACTGCCGTGCCGCATATTTGCTGCACAGGAACGCACCCTTCAGATTGACGTCCAGAACCGCGTCCCAGTCGGCCTCCTCGGTCTCGAGCAGCGGCTTCATCAGATAGCCGATGCCGGCATTGTTCACCATCACGTCCAGCCGGCCGAACGCCGCGACGGCCGCCGCCACCAGCGCCTCGCAGTCGGCGGGCTTGCGCACGTCGCAGGGCACCGCGATCGCCCGGGCTCCCAGTGCCCGCAGGCTGGCCGCCACCGCCTCCATCTCGTCGGTCGTCCCGATATCGCCGGCGCCCATCCGATCGGCCGGCGTGCCCAGGTCAGAGACGACGCAGCTCGCCCCCTCGCCCGCGAACCGGCGCAGGATCGCAGCGCCCAGCCCTGCCTCCCGCCCGGAGCCGGTGACGATGACGGTCCGTCCGGCAAACCGGCTCACGCCAGCAGCTCTTCGGTCAGGATGAACAGCGGGTTGTCGGCAAAGGCCTGGAACTCGCCCGCCACCTTCTGCATCGTCTCGCTGGTCACGTCGGCAATGAACGGGTCCATCGCTACGATGTCGATCACTTCGACATATTGGAACGGCGCGGCGGTATCGGTGCCGAACAGCCCCGCCGTCCGATAGGCGCGGAAATGCGTGACCGAGGGCAGCGCACGGACATGCGGAATGTCGGTGGTGCGCGCCCATTCCTCATAGGCGTCTGCACTGGCACCGGGTTGCAGATTGAACAGAACGATGATGCGCATGAGCACTCCTTCTCAGGCAAAGCCGGCGGGGGGCCGCCAGGCGTTGAGGGTGGATTGCAACCTGCCGCCGAGCGCCAGCAGCGCGGCCTCGCTTGCCGCCCGGCCGACCAGCTGCACGCCGACCGGCAGGCCATCCGCACTCCAGCCGGCGGGAAGGCTCAGCGCGGGCAGCCCGGCGAGGTTCGCCAGTGCCGTGAAATCGGCCTGGCTGACCGGCGCATCGGTGCCGTGGGCAAAGGCCGCCTGCGGCGTGGTGGGGAGCAGGATGGCGTCCGCCATCCCCAGCACGGCGTGCAGCTCGGCAGCAGCTGCATCCATGGTGCGGCGGCCCTGCGCCACGGTCGCGGCATCGATTCCGTCGCCGAACGCAAGATAGCTGCGGAACTGCGGCGAGAAGCCGGCGGGGTCCTTTGCGATCAGCGCCCCGAACCGCGCCTGCCCTTCGCGCGCCGCCTCGATAAAGCCGGCAAGGCGAACCTTGTGATGGTCGATCGAGGTTCGATGTTCCCGAACCTCGCAGCCGAGCCCTTCGAGCAGGCTGGCAACCAGAGTCGCAGCGGCGCGGACGGCCGGCTCCTGATCGACGCTGGCCGTGCTGGAGAGGGTCGCGATGCGGCGGATCCCGGGCGCGGCGGCAAGGTCCGCCATCTCCCCCATCACCGCGGCGCAGTCCTCCACAGACCGCGCCAGCGGCCCGATGTCGTCCAGCCGCTCCACCAGCAGCATCAGCCCCGCCTGCGACACCAAGCCGTGCGTCGGCTTCAGTCCCGTTACCCCGCAATAGGCGGCCGGAATCCGTACCGAGCCCAGCGTGTCCGTGCCCAGCGCGGCCGCGCACAGCGCAGCCGCCACCGCCGCGCCCGACCCGCCCGAGGACCCGCCGGGGGTATACCCCGGCCGATGCGGGTTCTGCGTCGCCCCGAAGAACGCGTTGTCGGTGGTCGCCCCCAGCGCCGCCTCGTGCAGGTTCAGCATGCCCAGCACCACCGCGCCGGCCGCCTTCAGCCGCGCCACCGCCTCGGCATCGCTCGCTGCGATCCGGCCGCGCAGCACCCCGATCCCGCCGTGCACCGGCAACCCCGCCACATCGATATTGGCCTTCACCGCAATCGGAACGCCCTCCAGCGCCCGGGCGGTCCCGGCATCGTATCGAGCCGCGCTGGCGGCCGCCGCCGCGCGCGCCCCTGCCGCATCGACATGGGTGTAGCAGTTCAGCCCACCATCGAACCTCGCCACGCGGTCCAGATAATGGTCGGTCGCGGCCACCACGCTCACCCGCCCGGCGCGGAACGCCTCCAGCAGCGAGACCACCCCCAGCGCGTGGATGCCCCCCGCCATCAGATGCCGTGCTTCGTTGCGGGCTGTCCCATCCCTGGCCTCTCGTCGATCAGCCGCAGCGGCTTCTGCCGCACGTCGATCTGGGTCAGCGCTGCGGTCCCGCCCGGCAGCACCAGCTCCACCTCCACTTCCACCCCCAGCCCCCGCCGCAACAGGGCCGCAAGCCCGGCGGCGGCTTCGGCCGACGGGCCGCGATGCTCCAGCACCACGGTCATGCCGTCGCGCAGTTGCGCATCGCGCGACAGCCGGCACACATATTCCCCGGTCAGCTCCGGCCGATTTTCCACGATGGCGCCGATCGCGTGCGGAAAGACATTGATGCCGCGCAGCTTCACCATATTGTCGGACCGGCCCAGAAAGCCCTCCAGCCGGTCGAATACCATTCCCGTCGCGTTCACGCCGGTCTTCAGCGCGCTGACATCATGGGTGTTGAATCGGATGCACGGCGCCACATCGTCCTTGTAGAGGCAGGTGACCACCATGTCGCCCTTTTCGCCGCGCGGCACAGGGGCGCCGCTCTCGATATCCAGCAGCTCCAGATACTGCGCGTCCTCCCAGATATACAGCCCGTCGCGGTCCGGGCCCTCGCCCGCGATGCTGCCGGTATCGCCAACCCCGTACCAGTCATAGGCCGTCGCCCCGCCCCAGGCCGCCTCGGTCGCCGCCCGGTCTTCGGTGCCCAGGTGCCCGGTGATCATCCGCACCTTTATATGCTCGCCCGGGATCAGCCCGACTTCGCGCGCCACCTCGGCCAGCTTGCGGACATAATCGACGAAACCGACAATCACCGTCACGCCGAAATCCGCCATCAGCTGCACCTGCGTCGCCGATCTTGTCTCGATCCCGGTGCCGGCCGACAGAAAGATCGAGTTGGTGAAGTGGGTGAAGGCCTCGCGGATGTAATGGCCGCCGTTGATCATGCCATGGCCATAGACCGAATGCACCACATCGTCCGGGGTGAGCCCCTGCCAGCGCACCATCCGCCCCACCAGCAGATTGCCCACTTCGCGGCCCTTGGGACCGAACAACAGAGTCTGCGGCTTGCCGGTCGTCCCCGACGTGGTGTGCAGGATCGCAGGCGCCCGCTCGGCTCCGCCCCCTTTTGCAAACGAGGGCCCGGCAAAATCCCCGAACGGCGGGTGCGCCGCGATCGAGGCCATCAGGTCCGCCTTGTCGTAGGTCGGCAGCTGCACGATATCGTCCAGGCTGCGGATATCGCCGGGCTCGATCCCCTTCGCTCCCCAGTGCCGCCGGTAGAAGGGGATTTCCCAGCCCCGCGCCATCAGCTTCACGAATTGCGCGTTCTGAAGGCTGCGCAGCTCGTCGCGCGACATGGCTGTGTAGCGCGCGGTGAAGGCGTCGCCGATCGGATAGTCGCGCAGCAGCGCCTTGTGGTCGAGCGCCTCGAAATAGCTGGGATAGGTCATGGCGTTCCTGTGAGGCCGGCGAAACCGGGTCTGAAAAGGGCAGGGTCGGGCATCAGCTCGAGCGCGAGCGCAACCTTGGCGTCGCGAAGAGCCGGGGGCAGGTTGCCCGGGGCGCCCGGGGTGAGCGCCACGGTCTCTTCGAACGTCCCGCCGTCGGCCAGCAACAGCCGGAAGCATTGCGGCGACAGCGCGTTCGGGTCCGGATTGCCGTCGTCCAGGATCATCAGCCGTGCCCCCAGCGCCCGCAGCGCCGGATCGCCGACGCTTGCCGCCGTGAAGCGGCGCGGATCGATCCGCCCGTCAGCCAGCATCAGCGCGGCCAGGAACGGCAGGCAGAGGCGCGCCGTCGCCGGCGTCATGTCATCGGCCCAGGGCCGGTCGACCAGGCGCCGGATCAGAGGCGGGACACGCGCCTCGATGTGCATCACCTCGGCACCCCGGCCGGCCAGCATGCCCAGGGTCGCATGGCTGGCACGGCCGCACGGCCAGGGCTTCACGCTGATCTCGGGCAGGCGCCAATGCTGCCCCAGCAAGGCGGCCACGGGCGCGAGGTCGCCGTCGTCGATCAGCCGGAAATAGCCGAACGGCCCGTCCAGCACCTCGTGCGGGCCGGTAAGCCCGGCCGCCACCAGATCGACCGCCGTCACAGCCGCCCGCGCCGCGTGCGCGACTTGCAGGGGCAGCGCGATCGAGCCCTCGACATGGGCCTGCATCGTGCCGGCGAGGAAGCTGTAGGCGAAGCCCAGCACGTCGTCGAACCGGTCCGGCGCGATGCCCTGCACCCGCGCACAGGCCAGCGCCGCGCCGAGCAGCCCGGCCGTTGCCGGCCGGAAGAACTTCAGCGGCGACGTGGCGGCAACCCCCAGCGCGCAGGCGATCTCGACACCGACCACCAGCGCGTCGCGGGCGGCCTTGGGCGAAA
Source organism: Sandaracinobacter sp. (assembly GCA_031425455.1). Classification (GTDB taxonomy): domain Bacteria; phylum Pseudomonadota; class Alphaproteobacteria; order Sphingomonadales; family Sphingomonadaceae; genus Sandaracinobacteroides. The sequence continues at coordinate 36,561 of JANPJJ010000094.1, forward strand.
CGCCGCCCTTCGCATGGGCGCAGGCGTGCAGCGCCGCGGTCACCACGCTCATCGCATGCACGACCGCGGGTTCGTGCACGGCGTCCCACTCCAGGCAGTGGATCTGGAACCCGTTGAGGAAGGCGGCGGACGCGGCTGGCAGGGTGCCTGCGCGACCCAGCAGCGGGACCGGGCCATCGCCCCAGCGCAGCGCAGCGGCAAGAACGGCATCGGCCCCCGTGCCGGCGGCCCCGGCGGCGCCCACCAGCAGCGTGTCGTTCAGCATCGTCTCGGCAGCGGCAGACACCGCCGGGGGCAGCGGCGGCGGCGCGGCGGCGAACGCCAGAAGCTGCTGGGTCGGGGTCACGCCAGCCAGCGCGCCAGCAGGTCGACGATTGCGACGGCGGCGCTGTCCTCCGGGCTCTCCAGCACCAGGGCCAGCGCGACATCGGCCTCTCCCGGCGGTAGGCCGCCCCAGGCGGCCAGCGTGCGGAACTTGGTTTCGATGCCGGCGCGGTCAAGCGGTCGTTCGGGATCCCCCCAGGCGTCGGCGACTTCGGCGCTGGTGCCCCCCGCCGCCACCCGCGCGCCGAAATGCGCCGGATAGGCGGCGTCGAACAGCCGGTCGCCGTCAACGCAAACGCGGCTGCGGACGGCGGCCAGCGCAGGATCGTTCACGGCGTCCAGCTCGAAATCCGCAAGCGTCGGCTTGCCACGCACGGCCACCACCGCGATCGCATGCTGTAGCGAGAATTTCGCCTGCCCCACCGTTTCCGGCGCCGGCCGGTCGCAGAAGGTCAGCGCATCGGCATAGGTCTCGATCCGGATCGGCCCAGCGGCCAGCGCGCCGGGCGGCAGCGCCAGCGCCGCATCGATCGCCGGATGGGCGTGCCGGCACGCGCCCCAGGGCTTCAGGCTGATCTCGGGCAGCCGCCAGCCGCCCGCGCAGGTGATCGCTTCGGGCCGGGGCGCGCGGGTGGCAGCGGCGAACAGGCCCTGCGGCCCCTCCAGGATGAAGCGCGGTCCGGCGATTCCCTGGCGTGCCAGCCGGGCGTGCCACAGGCCCGAAAGCGCGGCCTGGGCTGCATGCACCGCCTTGGTCATCGCCGCCGGTTCGTGGCGCAGCTGCCACAGGCCCCCCGCCAGCGACCCGGAATGCCCCAGCGCCCAAACCGTCCGATCGGCGGCCAGCCCGAACACCGACGCCGCCGCTGCCGCCGCCCCGAAACCTCCTGCGGTCGCAGTCGGGTGCCAGTGCGCATAGTGATGATCGTCCAGGCTGCGGCCGATGCGCACCATCGCCTCATAGCCGCGCACCGCCCCGTCCAGCAGCGCCGCCATCGTCGAACCCTCTTCGCGCGCCGCCGACAGTGCCGCCGGCCACACCACCGGGCCGGGGTGGAGGCGCCCCTGCCGGTCCACATCGTCCATTTCCAGCAGGTTGCCGAGCAGCGCGGCGCGGCTCGGCACATCCGGCTCGGCCCGCACGACAAGCGGGAACAAGGCCGAAGCCCGCGCCCCTGCGACGCAGCCCAGCCAGTCGAGCAGATGCAGCCGCGAGCGTGCCCGGGTGGCGGCATCCACCGGCTGCGCCAGCCGGTCCGCAAGTTGCTCGGTCAGAGACCGGCTTCCGGTGGCGGGCGTTTGTCCGGACATTTGATTGCCCTAACCCGGCGCCTCGCCTATGTGCAAGAGACGCCTCGGAAGGTGGGCGCAAAGGGAGTGTTGCGCGCTTGCCAGACCAGCCACAGGTGGGGCCCCGATCGCAGGCAGACCAGCCGGTGAGGGCCCGGCGAGCCCGGTATCTGCTGCTGGCCGCCGAGCTTAGGCCGACATCCGGAGCGGCCGGCTGAAGCCCGGCGATCCGGTGCCGACCGAGCACGAACTCGCCGCCCGGCACCAGGTGTCGCGTTTCACCGTGCGGGAGGCGCTTCGGCAGCTCACCAACGACGGGCTGGTACGGCGCAAGCGCGGCTCCGGCACGGTGGTCGCGGCCGACATGCCGGTACTGCGCCAAGGCTATGGGGATACCAGCGCCCTGCTGCAATATGCCGCCTCGTCCAGTTTCCTGTTCGAACAGCGCGGGCTCGTGCAGCTGTCGCCGGCGACAGCGCGGCTGCTGAAGCGCCCCGAGGCCGAGGCCTGGCACCTGATCCAGGGCGTCCGCGTGATGGACGGCGCGCCCGAACCGGTGGCCGTGACCGACGCCTTCGTTCATCCCAGGTTCGGCGGCTATCTCGCGCAGCTTCAATCGACCCACGAGGCGCTGTTCAGCCAATTGGCCCGGCTGGCCGGTTTCACCGTGGGGCGGGTCGAGCAGGAGATCCAGGCGGTCGCGGTAAGCGCTGCCGAGGCCGCTGCCTTGCATGTGCCGCCCCGCAGCCCGGCCTTGCGGATCCTGCGGCATTATTTCGAGAGCGACGGCTCGCTTGCCGAAATGTCATGCTCGGTTCATCCCGGAGAGCGTTTCAGTTACACAATGGTGATCGACAGGTGAGGGCGGGCGAATGAAGGAGCGACGCATGCGATGGGCCACAGCTTGTTTGCTGGCGCTGCTACCGGTCGCGATGGCAGCCCCCGCGCTGGCGCAGGATGGCAGTTACCGCTCGCGCACCGTGGTCGTGTTCGGCACTGACGCGTGCCCCAAGGCGACCAACCCGGACGAAATCATCGTCTGCGCCCGCCGCCCCGAAGAGGAACGCTATCGCATTCCCCGGGACATCCGCGAACAGGACAAAGCCGCCGCGGTCGCCCGGGCCGACGATGTGGCCGCCAACCGGGCGGCGCTTGCCAGCGGACGGAACTCGGCAACCGGCGTCGGTAGCTGCTCGGCCGCCGGGGCCGGGGGCTGGAGCGGATGCACCCAAGGGGTCAATGTGGTCGGCGCCGCGCGAGCGGTCGTGGAAGGCGTCAAGACAGCCACGGAGCCCACTGACGACGACTGAAGGCGGCCGTAGCTAGCGCGCAGCGCTAGACCACGGACTCGCCGAAAGTCCGGCCGGCGGGTGCCGGGAAGGGCAACGCCCGACCGGGAACCCGTCCGACGGCGCGGCTTTTCCGCGCTCTTTCGTTCATTCTGTGGGGAACCAAACCGGAATAGCGCGGCTTTGCCGAGCGGCCCGCGGCTTAGCCGCCGAGCCCCCTGATAACCCACAAAGAAAAAGCAGGAATCAGCGCGGCAAAGCCCCGC
>JANPJJ010000095.1:0-14523 GCA_031425455.1 Sandaracinobacter sp.
CCAGGAAGCGCTGCTGGGAATTGCGATCTGGCACACGGCCCGGCCCGGCGAGGCGATCACCCGCGCCGGCGATGCCGAAGGCGGCTTGGTCGCGGTCGCCAGCGGGACCGCCGAAGTCGCCGCCGAGGTCGGGCATCCCGATACCCGCTTCGTGCATCTGGTCCATGCCGGCTTCTGGGGCGGCCATCGCCCGCTCCTCGGACGGCCGCGAAACGCGACGGTCGTCGCCCGGACCGACATGCTGTGGGTGCTGGTGCCGCAGCGCGCGGTCGAGCAGCTGCTGAAGGAAGAGCCGCTTTTCTGGCGCTACATCGCCCAGCTCTCCGACCTCCTCTACGGGACAGTGGTTCAGATCATGGTCGATCTCACCCGGCAGAACGGCCTGTCACGGACCGCGGGCGCCCTGCTGCGGCTGGCGGGCTGCCGCGACCATGAACTCCGACCGGACGAGAGCGCAGAAGTGCGCATTCCCCAGGCCGACATCGCAGCGCTGGCGGTCATGTCTCGCAACACCATGGGCACCTATCTGGCCGAGCTGGTGCGCCTGCGTCTGATCGATGTCAGCTATCGCAGCATCCGGATCGTCGATGCGCCCGGCTTGCGAAATCTGCTGGACTGCGAAGAATAGGGATGTTCAGCCCGGACCGGGCCCGCGAACGATGCAGCGAAACCCGATGTGGCTGGCCGCGGAATCGATAGCCTGGGCGTGGCGCGCCGGCGGGCGGTAGCGCCGGCAGTAGCTGGGCGCGCACAGGTGGCTGCCGCCCTTCAGCACCCGGCGGGGAATGGCGAGCGCAGGCTGGGCAGGATCGATGCTGCCCTCCCGCCCGGCGCCACGCGGGTTTTCGGGCGCGCAGCAGCGCCGCGCCGGATCGGCCTGGTGGCGCGCACCGTACCAGTCCGCAGTCCATTCCCAGACGTTGCCGATCATGTCGAACAGCCCGAAGCCGTTGGCGGGATAGTGGCCGACGGGCGAGGTCCGCACCCAGCCGTCGGCGGACGTGTTGCGGTGCGGGAACTCGCCCTGCCAGACATTGGCCATGTGGCGCCCTTCGGGCTCCAGCTCCTGCCCCCACGCAAATTCCTGGCCCACGGCGCCGCCCCAGGCGGCATATTCCCATTCCGCCTCGGTCGGCAATTCCTTGCCTGCCCAAGCGGCATAGGCCTCCACATCCGCCATCGCGACATGCACCACCGGATGGTCCCACAGGCCCTCCAGATCGCTGTCCGGCCCGGTGGGGTGCCGCCAGTCGGCGCCGAAGGTCCACTGCCACCACTGGCTCCAGTCCTCCAGCCGCACCGGGCCCTCGGTCGGCGTGAAGACCAGCGAAGCGGGTTGCAGCATGTCGGGCAGGGCGCCGGGATAATCCTCGGCGCGGGGCGCGATCTCTGCGACCGTTACATAGCCGGTTGCGGCGACAAAGGCGGCATATTGCCGATTGGTCACCGGCGTGGCATCGATCCAGAAGCCGGACACCGACACATCGTGCGCCGGAGCCTCCTCGCGGTAGTGCACGTCGGACCCCATGCGGAAGCGGCCGCCGGGCAACCAGATCATGCCGTCTTGGCTGTTCATCAGTAGATCCACTGGATTCGGGTAAGGAGGGTGTCGGTGCGGCCCCGCGTGTCGTCCTTGTCGAGAAGGACATGGCCGTAGGCAATACCGAACTTCCAGCGGGTCGTCGCCCACCAGTTGGCGCCCACGTCGATGCGGCGGAAGCGGCCGCCGTCCACCTGTTCGTCGCGCAAATCGACGTCGGCATAGCGCAGGACGAGTTCCGGGGCGCCCCAGCGCCCCTTGGGGATCACTCGCCGGGCATAGCCGACATTGCGGTCATAGGGTCGTGTCTCGCCGGTCAGGATCCAGCTGCCTGTCACATACCAGCCGGAGAAGCGCGGGTTGCCGATCGCCGGGGCGTCGACCTGTGCCGAAACCCATTCGCCCAGAAACGACAGGTTCCTCAGATTTAGCAGCGCCTCGAAGCCATGATGGAAAGCACCGTCGGCGGGCAACTCGCCGGTATCGATGAAGTTGGAGGCGACATTGCTGCCCGGGCGCCCGCGATAGCGCAGCGTGCCTTCCGAAGCGACGGCGCGGAAGGCGGCGCCGAGGTGCAGGAAGTTGTCGGTCTCGGGCCGGTCCCAGACCAGGGCGGTCAGCCGGCCCGAGACATCCCAGCCCCGGCTGCTGCTGGTCCCGATGTCGAGGCTGTCATTGTGCAATCCAAGGGTCAGCGTGCCGCGCCTGTTCGGCCCCCACACATGCACCAGCCGCAAGCCGGTGTTGCGCGAGACGAAAAAGGGGGAGAGCACGCGCTCGGAAGCCGGCAGGTTGGCCGCGTCGCCAACCATTTCGTAGGCGAACGCCTCCTTGGCCTTGCCGACCTGAAGCTTCGTGCGCCCGCCTAGAGGCAAGGTGATGTTGAGGTCGGTCAGTTGCCAGTCGGTCTCGGGATCGCCGTCGAACCCCTTATACTCGCCGGCGAGCTGGTAGCTGATCTTGAAACCGGTGCCGACATGTCCGAGCAGGCTGAGCCTGGCGGCCCGCAGTTCCCACCGGCTCCGCTGCTCGCCGACCTGCGCGACGCCGGCGTCGTCCTGCCAGAAGAAGCTGTGATCCCCCAGCAGGACCAGGCTGGGCCGGATGCTGAAGCCGCCGTCCTGGGCGCGCGGAGTCGATGGCGGCAGGTCGGGAACGGCATAGTCGACCGGGGTTGCGATCGGGTGTGCATCGCCCTGCGCTGTCCCGATCGGATGCTGCAGCGACTCGGTGGCGGCGACGGCCGCGCCGCTGGCGCCGAGCAAGCAGGGTAGCAGCAGCCGCTTCACCGGCCGGCGATCAACAGCGGCGCCAGTCCGAGCATGAGCAGGCAACCGATGAGCAGCGCCATAACGAGCAAGAGCGACCAGGTGGCCGGCAGGTCGCCCGGGGCTGTGGGCAGATGTAGGCGGCGCATCGTTCGGATCCTTCCCTGACGCCGGACCCTATGCCGACAGCCGGGCGGCAACGGTCCAGTTTCGGGCAATGTGGCGCGCCGAGCTCGTTTAGGTGCGGCGAACCAAGGGAGGACCTGAGATGAATCGACATGGACTGGCCGGAACGATCGGCCTTGCCGTCATGCTCGCAGCCGCCGGCATCGTCGCGGCGCCGGCGGCGCTCGCGCAATCGTCGGTGCCGGCGGCCGCGCCGCTGGACGCGGACGCTGCGGCGGCGCTCGACAACATGGGGCGGCACCTGCGATCGCTGCAGCGCTTCGAGGTGACGGCGGAGTCCAGGCTGGAGCGGGCTTTCGCGAGCGGCCAGGTGCTCGAGATGCGCCAGGATACCCGCTATCTGGTGCAGATGCCGGACCGGATGATGGTGGACATGGAGTCGGATGCCGCCCATCGCCGCGCCTACTACGACGGCAAGACGCTGACCGTGCACGGGCTGAAAGCAGCAAAATATGTGTCGGTGCCGATGACCGGCAGCATCGGCGATGTGCTGACGGCAGCGTATGACAATCTGGGCCTGGAATTCCCGCTGCAGGATCTGTTCCGCTGGGGTTCGCCGAGCTCGGTCACGCTGCCGCCGACGTCGGGGTTCAAGGTGGGTGACAGCCGAGTGCAGGGTCGCAAGGCTGCACATTATGCGTTCCGCATGCCCGATGTCGACTTCCAGATCTGGATCGCTGACGGCGCCGACGCGGTTCCGCTCAGGATGGTGATCACGCGAAGCGATACCCCTGGCCTGCGCTATGCCGCCGACTTCCGCTGGAACATGGCGCCGACGATCACGCCGACGAGCTTCACGTTCAAACCCGGCGCAGGTGACACGGCGATCGACATCGCCGCCGCCGCCCCCGCTCGCTGAAGGACAGACCGATGCCGAACCGCCATTTTCAGATTGCACTCCTCGGGTCGATCGCGCTGGTCGCGACCGCCGTCCAGTCGGCGCCGCCGAGCCGGGCCGGGAAGCCGACAGCAAGCGCCCGTTCGAGCGTGCACAAGCCGGGCGGCCCCGCTGGGGGGCACGCCGGTGCGCACGCCGGCGGCCCGCAGCGTCAGGCCGGCGGTGCCGCGCGCCAGCGCAACGCCGGGGGCTATCAGGGCGGCAAGCCCCAGAAGGGCGGCCGCGGCAACAATGTCGTTGCCGGCAACACGGTGGTCGTCGGCGGCCAGCCCGGCAACGGCTATTACGACAACGGTCGCTACCACGACCGGCCGGACTGGGACGACGACGACAACGAGGTGCTGGAATTCATGGGCAAGACGGCGGCGATAACAGCCGGCGTCAGCATCGTGACCGCCGTGATCGGTAGCACGGTGAAGGATCAGCCCCAGGGCTGCCAGCCGGTCAATGCGGGCGGGCAGCAGATGCTGAGCTGCAACGGGACTTATTATCAGCCCGTGTCGAACGGCTATCAGGTCGTCGCCCCGCCACCCGGGAGCTAGGGTCAGGACCCATTCCAGGGTTCGCTGCCCCGGCCGGGACGGCGACAGCGCCCCCAATCCGATTGATTCGGGGGGGGGCGCGGTCGCGCAGATTGCCCTTCGACAAATCGATTGCTACAGTGCGGACAAGTCAGACGTCGCCAATATCCGGGCGGCAATCTCCTTGGCAATCGAGAAAAGCGTAACCTTCGGAGTAGGGAAGAGTTGCCAAGCAACCTTAAAGCTTTCGCCCAGGGCGCTTCATTCCTCGTTGCGGAAGACGACGGGATAATCGCCATGATGACGGAGTTGATGCTTGCCGATGCCGGGGCCAGAGACATCATGCTGGCCGGAAGCGTCGCCGAGACCATGGCACTTCTTGATGAGCACATGTTCGATGTTGCGATCTTCGATCGCCAGCTGTGCGACGGCATCAGCTATCCGGCCGCTGTCCTGGCCAAAGAGCGGGGGATTGTCGTCATCATCGCGACCGGCTCGCACCGTCCTGATTTGCCCGTGGAACTTGGCGACGCCATTCTTCTTCCCAAGCCGTTCGAGCTGACGAAGCTGGAGCTTGCGGTGACGGAAGCGCTTTCGAGACGATCCAGGGGCTGAGGCGGACCTTCGACAATCAGCTTTGCAGCAACGACTCGACACGCGCGGCAAGTTCGGTTTGCCCGAACGGTTTTGCCAGAACTGCAAGGCCATCCGTCTGGCCGGGTGTCATGCTGGCATAACCCGTGATCATCAGCACGGGAAGCGATGGCGCGATGCCCCGCAGCTGAACGGCAAGCTGTGCACCGGTCATGCCTGGCATCATATGATCCGTGACAACCAGATCGGGCCGCAACCCGGTTGCCAGGTAATCCAGCGCCTTGGCTGCGGAAGCGGCCTCGACAACGGTATAGCCGAGCGTTCGCAAACCCTCGGCCGTGGAGCCACGGACGAGTTCCTCATCGTCGACGAGGAGCACTGTTGCAGAATATCGGGCTTCGGGACCTTCGGGTGACGGCGATGCAGCCGTCGCCGGCTTATCGGTGGCCGGGATCCAGAGCGACGCTTCTGTTCCGACACCAGGTTGCGACGCAAGCCGGAACACGCCACCGGACTGAGCCGCGAGGCCATGGACCATCGCAAGCCCGAGTCCGGTTCCCTGGCCGGGTTCCTTGGTGGAGAAGAACGGCTCGATGGAGCGAGCGAGCGTTGCGCCATCCATGCCGCACCCGGTGTCGGTGATCGCAAACCGAATGTAGCACCCCGCGGCGAGATCGCGATCGTCGCCTTCCGCCACGGTCCTGCAAGTGGCCGCGATCGTCAGCGTACCGCCATCGGGCATGGCGTCGCGGGCGTTGACCGACAGGTTGAGGATGGCCAGCTCGAGCTGATTGGGGTCGACCATGGCGGCGGGCAGGGCGTCGTCGAACTCCATGACAACATCGATCTTAGGCCCCAACGAGTGGCCGATGAGGTCGCTCAGGTTGTTCAGCAGTGTTGCCGGGTCGACCGGGCGCGGTGCAAGCGCCTGCCTTCTGGCAAAGGTCAGCAGGCGCTGGATCAGCGTCTTGGCCCGTTCGGCAGATTGCAAGGCCCCCCCGATGAGCTTCTGGCTTCTTGCATCGTCGTGTGCGCGCCGGAGCATTTCGAGCCCCATCATCACCGGCGTCAGCAGATTGTTGAAGTCGTGCGCGACACCTCCCGTCAGCTGCCCCATCGCCTCCATCTTCTGCGACTGACGGAGCGCGTCATGGGCCGCCTCGAGCTCGGCCGTGCGGCGCTTGTCCTCCGTGATGTCTCGGGCAACCCCGTTGAACAAGCCGGCACTGGAGGCGACCGACCAGGCGAGCCAGTGCCAATCGCCATTCGTGGCGCGGTACCGGCATTCGAAGCGCGCGCTTGTCTGGCCTCCTGTCGTGAGGGCAAGGGCCTGGGCTTCGTACAGGGCCAGATCGTCCGGATGGATCAGCGTCCAGAAGGGATTTCCGACAAGATCGGCTTCACTCCAGCCGAGCGCCGTTTCCCAGGCCGGATTGACGGTCACCACCGCACCGTCAAATCGGGCAATCATCAAAAGGTCCTGTGAACTTTGCCACAGTCGATCGCGATCCGCCGCGTGCTGGGCGACCTCCAGTTCCAGGGTCTTGTTCAGCCGCTCCAGCAGCTCTTCGGCGGCTTTTCGTTCGTGAATGTCGATCACCGAGCCGATGTAGCCGACGAATTCGCCGCCGGGTCCGAATCGCGGGCTCGCGGCATCGATCGCCCAGCGGTAGCTTCCGTCGGCTCGACGAAGACGATATTCGAGCCGAAACGGCTCGCGCTTTGCATTTGCCGTGAAGAACGTCTCGCCGGACCAGCCCTGGTCGTCGGGATGCACAGCCTCCAGCCACCCAAAGCCTTCGGCCTGCTCCCGCGTCTGCCCCGTGAATTCATACCACGCGCGATTGAGATAGGTGCATCGCGCGTCCGCGTCGGTCACCCACATCATCATCGGGGAGTTGTCCGCCACGTTGCGGAATCGCGCCTCGCTCTCGCGCAGGGCTTCGGCATTCTCGAGGCGCAAACGCGCCATGGCGAGCGAGGCATTGACCCGCACGACCAGGTCGCGCGCCGAGAACGGCTTCACAAGATAGTCGTTGGCCCCGGCCTTCAACCCCTCGGCACTGGCCTCCTCGCCAGCCCGAGCCGAGAGCATGATGATGGGCAGTTCGGACAAGTCTTCGTCGCTTCGGATCGCGCGAACCAGGCCAATGCCGTCGAGTTTGGGCATCATGACATCGGTGATGATCAGGTCAGGCCGGCGGCGTCGCGCGGCATCGAGTGCGGCTTCGCCGTCGGCTACCGCCTGGACGTCGTGGTGCCCGCCCAGCAATCGCTGGATATAGGCGCGCATGTCGGCATTGTCGTCGGCGAGGAGAACATGCGCCCGTTCCACCTGCGACAGCGGCAACAGAGTATCCGCCAAATCGCTTGCAAGCGGCGACGTCGATGGAGCGATCGCCATGTCGTCGGGCAACCAGCGCAATGCCTCCTCGACATAGGCATTGACGCGAACGGGCGTTGAAGGCGTCGCGCCATGACGGGTTATGCGGCCGGCAGGCAGATGTTCGGTGCCGAACGGTATCGAGACGGTAAATACGGTCCCCGCACCGACCTCGCTCTCGACACCGATCGTGCCGCCATGGAGGCCGACCAGTTCCTGAACCAGTGACAGACCGATGCCGCTGCCTTCGAACGATCGACCCCTCTGGTTCTCCACTCGGTGAAAGCGTTCGAACATGCGCGGAAGCTCGGCCGCCGGAATGCCGACACCGGTGTCACGTACTGCCACCACGGCGTGGGCGCCGTCCGCCCGGACGCTGATTGCGACTTCGCCGTCAAACGTGAATTTGAACGCATTGGAAAGCAGATTGAGGACAATCTTCTCCCACATGTCCCGGTCCACGTAGACGGGATCGGGCAGCGACGGGCAGTCTACCACCAGGTTCAGTCCCGCACGTTCACAGACCGATCGGAAATTGCTCGCGAGCATCGCCGTCATTTCGGCAAGATCGACAGCTTCGTAGTCGGCCTGCGCCCGACCGGCTTCGATGCGCGAGAAGTCCAGCAGAGAATTCACGAGCTTGAGCAGGCGCAGCGAGTTCCTGTGGGCAACGTCGATCAGCGCGCGTGCGGGCGGTGGCAGTGTGGAATCCGCCAGCGCATCTTCCAGCGGCGCAAGCATCAGGGTCAACGGAGTGCGGAATTCGTGGCTGACATTGCTGAAAAATTCAGTCTTCGCGCGATCGATGCGGGCGAACGCCTCGGCGCGTTTCCGTTCGGCATCATACGCGTCGGCATTGGCGACAGCCGTGGCGATCGCGCCGCACACTAGATTGTGGAAGCCCGCATAGACCTCGTCGAGCTTGAGGCGAGGGCTGACGCCCAGGACGATAACGCCGACCGGCCGGTCTGCGCCCGGCTTCAGGATCGGCAGGATCATTGCAGCGGTGATCGGCTCCGGAAAGGGCCCTACGTTGAAGGTGCCAAACCGAGCCGCGACGTCGTCCAGCAAAACGGCTTTTCCGGAGCGCATGACTTCGGCAACCGGCCAATCGGACCCGGCGGGCGAATCCAGCGACAAGGTCTTCGGCGCTCCGGCGCCGCCCGGCACCTGACCGGCTGCCGAGACAAGGGCGGCGTTTCCGTTGTCTGTCTTTCGGTAGATCAGCAGGAATGGCAAGTCGAGCGGAGACCCGGCAAGCGAGGTCGTCGAGAGTGCAAACGCTTCCTCAATCGTTTTGGCGTTGCTGATGTCGCTGGTGAGATCGCGCAAGGTGCGTGTGCGACGCTCGCCGAGCATCTTGGCGGTGGCCTCGATAACCGGGTGGAAAAGCCCCGCAATGCGCCCCGTTTCGTCGCGGATCGGACTGAACGAGAAGGTGAAAAAGGTCTCCTCGACGTAGCCATGGCGTTCGAGGAAAATCTGTTGGTCTTCCAGAAATGCGGTGTCACCGCCCTGAGCCGAGTCATGCGCGGCACCGATGACCGGCCATGCTTCGCTCCAGCATTCCGCGAAATTCTGCCCCATTGAGCGTGGGTGCTTCTCGCCGCAGATCACCCGATACCCGTCGTTGTAGAGCTGTACGCGTTCCGGGCCCCAGATGATGCAGATGGGGAGGTCGGATGCCAGGCACAGGTTGACGGTGGTCCTGAGGCTTTGCGACCATGAGGCGATGGGACCGAGCGGCGACTGCGACCAGTCCAGCGCCTGGATGAGACGACCCATCTCGCCGCCGCCAACGATCCATTCGCTGCCGGGCTGTGAGTTCGAGACGATCAACTCGTGCATGGCAGGCGCACTGCCATGAAACCTGGTCAGTTGCGATTGGAAATGTGCTGCCCGCTCAGGGTTTGCGCGATCAGCGCCCACGCCAAATCGGGCCGGCGACGGATGCCGCAGCGTCGGGCGGAGGGGTGGCTGGTGCTGTCGGCGGCGGCGCGCCAGCTTTCTGTTTTCCGCAAGGTTTTTCGATGCCGGCGTTTCCACCGGATCGAAACATGCTCTAGCGGTTCGACCATGGCAGATGATGTGCAGGACTGGCTCGCCGCGTTCGAGGCCGCGCTTCCGGGGGCCGGGGCGGCCGATCTTTTCGCCGACGGAGGGGCGTGGCGGGACATTCTGGCGTTCAGCTGGAACCTGCGCACCTTCGAGGGGCGCGATGCGATCGGCGCGATGCTGCGCCGCTGCGGGGCGGGCGCGGCGGCGTGCGGCTTCGCATCGGACGCGGCCGCGGGCGCGCAGGAGGGCTTTTTCCGCTTCGAGACCGGGCTGGGGCGGGGCCGGGGCTATCTGCGGCTCGCCGGCGGGCTCGCCCTGACGCTGCTGACGGCGCTGGAGGAGCTGAAGGGGCATGAGGAGCCGCTGGGGCGGCGCCGCGACTCCGGAATGGCGGCGCCGGGCGACCCGCGCAGCTGGACCGAGCGGCGGCACGCCGAGCAGGAGGGCTTCGGGCCGGATCATGCGCCCCATGTGCTGATCGTCGGCGGCGGGCAGGCCGGGCTGGCGCTGGCGGCGCGCCTTCGCATGCTGCGGGTGCCGGCACTGGTGATCGATCGGCAGCCGCGCATTGGTGACCAGTGGCGGCGGCGCTATCGCTCGCTCGCGCTGCACGACCCGGTCTGGTACGACCATATGCCCTATCTGCCGTTTCCGCAGCACTGGCCGGTGTATACGCCCAAGGACCGGATCGCCGACTGGCTGGAAGCCTATGCCAACATCCTGGAACTGAATGTCTGGACCGATTGCGAATGCCTGGCGGCCGAGCCGGGCGAGGCCGGCGCGCCGTGGCGGGTGCGGCTGCGGCGCAGCGACACGGAGCTGGAGCTGCGCCCCGCCGAGCTGGTGATGGCGGTGGGGAATGCCGGGTTTCCGCGAATGCCCGATTTTGCCGGGGCCGGGGATTTCACGGGCCGGCTGCTGCACAGCAGTGCGCACCCGGGCGGGGCGGGAATGGCGGGGCAGCGCGTGGTGGTGATCGGCGCGAACAACAGTGCGCACGATATCGCGGCCGACCTGGTCGAGAACGGGGCCGATGTGACGATGGTGCAGCGGTCGTCCACACTGGTGGTGCGGCAGGCGACGCTGATGGACCGGATGGTGAAGCCGCTGTGGTCGGAAGAGGCGGAGGCGCGGGGGCTGACGACGGAGCTTGCCGATCTGCTGGGGGCGTCGCTGCCGATCCGGATGCAGGAGGCGTTTTCGCGCGAGGCCTGGGCTGCGATCGCGAGGGCCGATGCGCCGTTCTACGATGGGTTGCGCGCCGCGGGCTTTGCGCTGGATTTCGGGGCGGACGGCACCGGGCTGGGCATGAAGTATCTGCGCACGGCGTCGGGTTACTATATCGATGTGGGGGCGAGCGCGATGATCGCCGACGGGCGGATCGCGCTTCGATCGGGGGTGGAGGTGGCGCGGCTGGAGCCGGGCGGGGTGCGGCTGAGCGACGGCAGTCTGCTGGCGGCCGACGCGATCATCTGTGCGACCGGCTTCGGATCGATGGAGGCCTGGGTGGGGCGGCTGATCTCGCCCGAGGTGGCGGCCCGGATCGGCCGCTGCTGGGGCTATGGCTCGGGCGTGACGGGCGATCCGGGGCCGTGGGAGGGAGAGCTTCGCAACATGTGGAAGCCGACCGCCCAGCCGGCCCTGTGGTTTCAGGGCGGCAACCTGGCCCAGTCGCGCTTCTATTCGCGCGCGCTGGCGCTGCAGCTGAAGGCGCGGTTCGAGGGCCTGCCGGTGCGACCGATGGTGGACTGAGGGCCCCCAACCAAAAATCCCGAACCGAAGAGTTCGCAAGCGCGACCGCGCGCCGGGCGTCAGCCCGCCCCTGCGGAGGGCTTCGCCCGTGAGCACAAAAACCGAACCGAAGAGTTCGCAAGCGCGACCGCGCGCCGGGCGTCAGCCCGCCCCGTGCGGAGGCTACGCCCGTGAGCACAAAAACCGAATCCGAAGGGTTCGCAAGCGCGACCGCGCGCCGCCCCGTGCGGAGGCTACGCCGTGAGCCCAAAAAACAGGCTGGCGGAGAGGGTGGGATTCGAACCCACGGTGGGCTTACACCCACAACAGTTTTCGAGACTGCCCCGATCGACCACTCTGGCACCTCTCCGCGCTTCGCCTGTGGTGCTGGCCTTCGGCAAGGGGCGCGCCATAGCCGTGACATCGTGTAAACACAAGCCTGTGGCCCTTTGCGCCGGCTCGGTCGTTCCTATATTGTGGATCAGTCAGAGGTCGGACGTGATGAGCATGAAACAGGAACAGGATGGCAGCCGCGGCGGCCTAGTCGCCGGCTCTGCAGGCGCAGACGGACCGGTGCGGTTTGCGCAGGCGGCGTTCGGGATCGGGGAGGTGGTGAAGCACCGCATCTTCCCGTTCCGGGGCGTGATCTTCGATGTCGACCCCGAGTTCGCGAATACCGACGAATGGTGGGAGGCGATCCCGGAGGAGGTGCGGCCGCGCAAAGACCAGCCCTTTTATCACCTGCTCGCCGAGAACGACGAGTCGGCTTATGTCGCCTATGTCAGCCAGCAGAATCTGCTGCTGGACGACGAGGACGAGCCGGTACGGCACCCTGCGATCGGGCAGCTGTTCGGGGAGTATCGCGAGGGGCGTTACATTCTGCGGCCGCAGTCGCGGAACTGAGTGCAGGGTTGGCGTTCTGTGATGTGTTGAGGCGTCGAGGGGGGAGATGCCAGCCTGCGCTGGCATGACAGTATTTAGGGAATGTCGGTGGATCAGAACTTGTAGCTGACGCGGCCGTAGAGGAAGCGGCCGTTGAAGCCGAACGGCGAGAAGTTGCTGTAGGGGAAGAAGTAATTCGTCGTGTCGTAGTTGCGTCCCAGCCCGGTGGCAGGGTCGGTGGTGCGCCCGGTGTTGTTCACGGTCGGGTATTTGTCGAACAGGTTGTTGGCGCCGAACGCCAGTTCCAGCCCCTGCATCGGTTCCACGCGAAACTCGGCGTCGACAATCCAGGCCGGCTTCAGCTCCAGATCGTTGAAGGCGTCGCTGCCCGGCGACAGGGTCTTGCCGAAGCGGTTGCCGCGGAGCGTCATGCCGAACCATTTCTGGCTGTAGTCGAGGCCGAGGTTGATCTTGTCGCGCGGCTGGCCCTGCTCGATCCGGAGCGACTCCAGGCGACCGAACAGGACGACGCCGGGAACTTCCGATAGGGCGCCCGGCGCGTCGTTGCGGCCGGTGATCTCGGTCTTGTTCCAGTTGTAGCCGGCGGTGAGGCCGAGCCGGCCTTCGGCGCCGATGTCGGTTCGGTACGTGGCGATCGCGTCGAACCCGCGCGTGCGGGTATCGATCCCGTTGATGAAGAAGCGGGCGGCCGAGATGGTGTTGAAGCCGGCGTTATTGAGGATGGTGGCGATGGCGCGGCCGGGGTTGCTGCCCGAGGGATTGCCGAGCGCGTCGCGTGTGGCGGACAGGTTTTCGGTGAGGACGATGCGGTCGTCGATTTCAATCTGGTAGTAATCGAAGGTGAAGGTGAAGCCCGAGCCGGGCGTGACCACGGTGCCGACCGACCAGTTCACTGCGGTTTCGGGCTGCAGCGGCCGGGAGCCGAGCGCCTGGGCGACCGGGTTGCCGACCGGCAGTGTCACCGAATCGACGAGGCCGATTCCTATGATGTTGTTGGTGGCCGATGCCGCAAAGAACTGCTGGGCGACCCCAGGCGCGCGGAAGCCGGTGGAGATGGCGCCGCGTACGGCGATCCAGTCGGTGAAGGCGAAGCGGGTGGCGGCTTTCCAGTTCCAGTCGCTGCCGAAATCGGAATAATCCTCGTAACGGCCAGCGAGCTGGAGGTTCCAGTTTTCGAGGATGTCGAGGTCGAGTTCGGCATAGGCCGAGACGTTCTCGCGGGCGTTGGTGCCCGTGACGGACTGGCCGCCGATTATGGGCTGGAAGCCGGGGAACACCTGCGCGCCGGGGGCGGCGCCGAGCAGGCTGGGGTTGTTCGGATTGTTGGTGTTGATGGTGACGCCGCCCGAGCGGTAGCTGTCGGGCTCTCCGGCGCGGACGCGGTAGGTTTCGCGGCGATATTCGAGGCCGAACGACAGGGTGCTGCGGGCCAAGAGGTCGAGCTCGCGCGACACGTCCAGGTTGTTGATCCACTGGTTGTAGGTGAGCCCGCCTGAATCGAGTTCGGTCGGGCTGGCGGCACCTAGCGAGGCGTTCAGCGTGTTCTTGATGGTGTAGTCCACCTTGTTCTCGCCATATTGCATGGAAAGATCCCAGTTCCAGGCGCCGAACTGGCCCTTCAGCCCGCCGGTCAGCGAAAAGTCCTTCGACTTGGTGGTGATGAGCGGCAGGAAGCCGTTGGGGTAGACCGCCAGCACGTTGCGGGCATCGAGCGAGCGGCGGTAGAAGCCGGCGGATTCACCGTCACGTTCGCCGAAGCCGCCGAAGAAATAGGCCTCCACCCGATCGTCGAGCGGGATACCGGCGTTGAGGAAGATGTTGATATCCTCGGTCTTGGGATCGCCATAGCGGTGCGAGCGGCGATCGAACGTCTGTTCCAGCGGGCTGAACAGGCCGGCGACGCGGTCGAACTGCTGGCGCCGGTCGTAGCCGGTGCGGTTGGTGGCGTCGCGGTCGCGATATTCCACCGTGACGTTGGCGAAGCCCTCGGCGCCGAGCGGAAGGCCGAAGTTGGAGGAGAGGGTGAGGACGTTGCCGTCGTTGACGCGGAGCTTCTTGCCGGTGTCGGCGACGGCAAGCGTGCTGTCTGGCGCGAGCGTCGGCTGGCCGCCGGCGAGCACCAGCCCGGTGACTTCGTTGACGCCGGACAGGCTGGTGACATAGCCGCCGTAGGTGGCGGCGAAGCGGGCGCCGGAGCGGGCATCGTTGAGCTGGAAGTTGATGACGCCCGCGATCGCATCCGAGCCATATTGGGCGGCGGCGCCGTCGCGCAGCACTTCGACCCGGGCGAGCGCCGCGGACGGGATGAAGTTGATATCGACCGCCTGGGTGCCGCGGCCGACCGAGCCGTTGATGTTGAGGAGCGCCGACATGTGCCGGCGCTTGCCGTTGATCAGCACCAGCGTCTGATCGGGGCCGAGGCCGCGGAGCGAGGCCGGGCG
>JANPJJ010000096.1:0-5415 GCA_031425455.1 Sandaracinobacter sp.
GGCCGCAAGCGCGACTGCGCGCCGGCCGTCAGGCCGCCCCAAACAAGAAAGAAAAGGCCGCCCGGGGGGAACCGGACGGCCTCGACATCTACTACCCCTTGCAGGCCCGTTCCGCGGGGGCAAACCCGGAAACAAATCCCACCCGTGACCCTGTCAGCGCGTCGACCTCTTGGTCGGACCGTCCGCGCGTTGAGGTAACCCCGAACCCTGGCCAGCACCGCTGCCTTGGTGATCGAACTCTAGATTGTGGCCGCCCTGCTGTCATCAAATTGCAAAACGCCTCGGCGTTTCATCGCAGGCCTGTTGCAGCCGCGCCACAGCATCGGGTAGGGGCGGCGCTCCGACGTTCGCGAGGTCCCATGCTGTTTTCCCGCTATCTCCTTCCCGTGATGAAGGAGACCCCCGCCGACGCGCAGATCGTCTCGCATCAGCTGATGCTTCGGGCCGGGCTGGTGCGCCAGACGGCGGCGGGCATCTATGCCTGGCTGCCGCTGGGCCTGCGCGTGCTGAACCGGATCGCCGATGTGGTCCGCCGCGAGCAGGACCGGGCCGGAGCCATCGAGCTGCTGATGCCCACCATCCAGTCGGCGGAGCTGTGGCGGCAATCCGGGCGTTATGATGCCTATGGCCCTGAAATGCTTCGGTTCCAGGATCGGGGCGGTCGCGAAATGCTGTATGGCCCCACCAACGAGGAGATGATCACCGCGATCTTCCGCGATTGCGTGCGGAGCTACCGCGATCTTCCGCGCACGCTCTATCATGTGCAGTGGAAATTCCGCGACGAGGTGCGGCCGCGCTTCGGGGTGATGCGGGGCCGCGAGTTTCTGATGAAGGATGCCTACAGCTTCGACCTGGACGAAGCTGGCGGACGGGCGAGCTACGATGCGCAGTTCACCGCCTATCTGCGCACCTTCGCCGCGCTCGGCCTGCGTGCGGTGCCGGTGCGGGCTCCGACCGGCCCGATCGGCGGCGACCTTTCCCACGAATTCCATATCCTGGCCTCCACCGGCGAAAGCGAGGTCTTCTACGACTCGGCGCTGGACGATGTAGACCTGGCAGACCCGGAAGCCCCGGCCCGTCTGCGCGGCCTCTATGCAATGGAAGCAGAGGAGCACGCCAAGGTGACCGACTGCCCGGTGCCGCCGGACCGGCTGGCGAGCCGGCGCGGGATCGAGGTGGGGCATATCTTTTTCTTCGGTACCAAATATTCCGACGCGATGGGTCTGAAGGTGCTGGGCCGCGAGGGCACGCAGATCACACCCTTGATGGGAAGCTATGGCGTGGGCGTCTCGCGGTTGATGGGCGCCATCATCGAGGCGAGCCACGACGAGGCGGGGATTGTCTGGCCCGAATCGGTGGCACCGTTCGACATCGGCCTGATCAACCTGCGTCCGGACGATCCGGCCGTCGCAGGTGCATGCGCCGACTTCGAGGCGAAGCTGGAGGCGGCGGGCAAGACCGTGCTGCACGATGACCGCGACGCGCGGCCGGGCGAGAAGTTCGCAACGATGGACCTGATCGGCCTGCCCTGGCAGGTAACCATCGGGCCCAAGGGCGTCGCCGCCGGCACGGTCGAGATCAAGCGCCGAGCGACCGGCGAGAAGCACGAGGCTTCGATGGAAAGCGTGATTGCGGGCCTGGCCAAGGCGGACTTGGCGGCGAAGCCCGCCGGGTGATTACTGCCTATGAACGGATGATCGCCGGGCGCTATCTGCTGCCCGGGCAGGGCGAGCGCTTCATCGTGCTGGTGGCCACGATTTCGCTGGTCGCGGTGGCACTGGGCGTGGCGGCGCTGATCGCGGTGATGAGCGTGATGAACGGGTTTCGCGCCGAACTGTTCGATCGAATCCAGGGACTGAACGGGCATGCCGTGGCGCAGGGCTATGGCGGCCGCCTGTCGGACTGGCGCCGGATCGTGGAGGAAGCGCGTGCGACCCCGGGCGTGACGGCGGCGATCCCGCTGGTGGAGCAGCCGCTGATGGCGACCGCGCAGAGCCGGGTCGAGGGTGTGCTGGTGCGCGGCATGACATTGGAGGACATCCGCGACACGGCCGTCATCGCCGACAATGTGAAATCGGGCTCGCTCGACCGGCTGAAGGAAGGCGCGGCGGTCGCGGCGCTGGGTGCGCGGCTGGCGGAGAATCTCGGCGTGCGCGTGGGGGACCGCATTGCGCTGATTTCCCCCGACGGCAATGTCACGCCGTTCGGCGCGGTGCCCCGCATCGTCTCCTATGAAGTCGGCGCAATCTTCGAAGTCGGCGTCTATGATTATGACAAGGCGTTCGTGCTGCTTCCGCTGGGCGAAGCGCAAACCCTGCTGCGGCTGGGGAGCGACGTCGGCATGATCGAGATCACCACGTCGGACCCGGACCAGGTCGGGCAGATCCTGGCGCCGCTGGCACAGAAGATCGGCATGTCGGCGCTGATCACCGACTGGCGCCAGCTGAACTCGGCCCTGTTCGAGGCGCTGGTGGTGGAGCAGGTCGTGATGTTCTGGGTGCTGTCGATTATTATCCTGGTGGCGGTGTTCAACATCCTGTCGTCGCTGATCATGCTGGTGCGGGCGAAAACGCGCGACATCGCGATCCTGCGGACGATGGGGGCGAGCCGGGCGGCGCTGATGCGGATTTTCGTGACGGTGGGCACCACCATCGGCGGGCTGGGCGTGCTGCTGGGGCTGGGGCTGGGCTTCCTGATCCTCGCGTTCCGGCAGCAGATCATCGGGGGCGTGTCGCGGCTGACGGGCACCGACCTCTGGGACCCATCGGTGCGCTATCTGGCCGAGCTGCCGGCGAAGACCGACCCGGCCGAAGTGGTGGCGGTAGTGCTGCTGACGCTGGGGCTGTCGTTCCTGGCGACGCTCTATCCGGCATGGAAGGCGGCTTCGACCGACCCCGTCACGGTGCTGCGCTATGAGTGAGGCGGCGCTCGACATCCGCGGGCTGACGCGAAGCTTCACCCAGGGCGATGTGACGATCGAGGTGCTGCGCGGAGTGGACCTGGCACTGGCCCGGGGCGAGATCGTGGCGCTGCTGGGGCCGTCGGGCTCGGGCAAGTCCACCATGCTGCAGGCAGCCGGGCTGCTGGAGGGCGGGTTCGGTGGCACGATCACGATCGACGGGACGCTGGCCACCGACCTGTCGGACCTGGGGCGGACGGCGCTCAGGCGCGACAAGCTGGGTTCGTCTATCAGTTCCACCATCTGCTGCCGGATTTTACGGCGGAGGAGAATGTGATCCTGCCGCAGTTGGTGCGCAGGATCGACCGCGCGGCAGCGCTGGCGCGGGCGCGCGACGTGCTCGGCTCGCTGGGGCTGGGTCAGCGGCTGCACCACCGACCGGCGCAGCTGTCCGGCGGGGAGCAGCAACGGGTGGCGGTGGCCCGGGCGCTCGCCAACCGCCCGGCGCTGGTGCTGGCCGATGAGCCCACCGGCAATCTGGACGAAGGGACGGCGACGAAAGTGCTGGACGCGTTCCTGACCCTGGTACGGCACGAGGGATCGGCCGCGCTGGTGGCGACCCACAACCGCGCGCTGGCGGAGCGGATGGACCGAATCGTCGAGCTGCACGAGGGCCGTCTGGCCTAGGACGTGAACTCATAAACAGGACCCTTCGGGAAGGTGTCAGGAAGGCCGCGGCGAGTGAGTGAGCGCCGACCAGCACCTTTTCGGGTGCTGGCCAGCGAAGCGAGCGCTGCCCCGGCCTTCCTGACACCGCCTTCGGTGGCCCGGAGAGGCGAAATCAACGCCGCCAGCCGCTTTGCCGGGGGGCAGAGCCCCGCCTGCAGCGTCTGCCAACGCCGATTTCGCCTCTCCGGGCCATCACGAAGGGTGCTGTTTATGAGTTCACGTCCTAGAAGTCCTCGCACGCCGTGTTGCCGCGCGGCGGCGTGCGGCCGTCCAGCGTGATGGTGGCGCCATAATGGCTGTTGGCGTCGGCGGTGGGGGCTTCGCGGACATCGACCGACAGGCCGAACGGCGCGCGGCCCGGCGCCGTACCCGCATAGTTGCGGGTACCTTCGCCGATCCCGGTCTTTTCGCACGACATCAAGGTCAGCTTTGCGCCCCGGGCCTCCATCGCCCCGACGACATCGTAGGGGATCGGCTGCCCCACCTTGTCCCACGAAAGCGCGGCCCAGCGCGGTGTCGCATCCCCTTTGGAGCTTTGGTGCAGGCTTGCTTCGAACGCGCCGAGCCGCCCCGTGGCCCCCGCGCCCCAGCGAACGCCCGTCATGCGCGATTTCGCGACGGCGGTCGGCACCATGCCACCCGGCACCGCGGGCAGCACGTTCAGCAGCGCGTCCGCTGCGGGGCCGGCGGCGGCGGCGTTCTGCCAGCGCTGGGCGCAGTCGCCGTCCACCCATTTCGCCGCTTGCGGATTGCGAGCCAGCGTCTGCCTGCGGCACCGCGCCCTGAAGCCCGCCTCGGCATTCGCGACAAGCGCGAGCGATACCGGGGCCGTACTGGAGGCGGTTGCGGCAAGTGCGGCTTCAACCGGCAGCACCAGCAGCAAAAAAGCGATCGTTCGTGTCATCGGGCCCTCCGCGCGGCAGGATAAGCAAAGTGCAGCGCCAGGGCAAAAGCTATTTGCTGTGCGAATGGGCCGGCAATGTGCGCACCAAATCGGCCAGCGCGTAGGGATAGAGCCGGTGCTCCTCGGCGAGCACGCGGGCGGCCAGCCGGTCCGGGGTATCGTCGGCGAGCACGGGCACGCGCGCCCGGGCAAGGATCGGGCCTGAGTCGAGGTCTTCGGTGACGATGTGGACGGTGCAGCCGGCCTCGGTGTCGCCGGCGGCGATCGCCCGGGCGTGGGTGTCGAGCCCGGGATATTTCGGCAGCAGCGACGGGTGGATGTTGACGATCCGGCCGTGCCATTCGTCCAGGAAGGCAGGCGTCAGGATGCGCATGAAGCCCGCAAGCGCGACCACGTCTATGGCATGGGCCTTCAGCGCTGCCGACAGCGCAGCGTCGAACGCGTCGCGCGTGGGGTAGCTCCGGTGGGGCAGCGCGAGCACGTCCAGGCCCATCGCGGCGGCGGTGGCCAGCCCCTCCGCCTCGGGCCGGTTGGAAACGACGAGCGCCAGCGACGCCGGATAATCCGGCCGGGCGGCCGCCTCGGCAAGTGCGGCCATGTTGGAGCCGGTGCCGGAGATCAGGATCGCCAGGCGGGGACGGGGCGGCGTGCAGAAGGTCCCGTCACTCATGCCCGTCACTCATGCCCGTCTTTCTGGGCGGTCAGGCGTCATGAACCGCCGTCCAGGCGGCCGGCTGGCCCCATGCGCCGGCGGGCCCGCGCACCTCGCAGCCCTTGGCACCGGCTTCGATCCCGCCGATCGGCAGCACGGTCTCCCCGGCCTCGGTCAAGTCGCGGGTCACGGCGCCAACCTTTTCGGGCGCGACCGCGAGCACCATGCCGA
>JANPJJ010000097.1:0-20964 GCA_031425455.1 Sandaracinobacter sp.
AGAAATCTGCGGGCCCCCGCCTTGCTGGCCCCCGTCCTCATGGGCGCTGCCTGCATGACGGCTCCGGCGCAGGCCGGGCAGCCGCTGGAGATCGGGGTGGGCCAGGGCCTTGCGCTGCCGCTCTCCTCGCCTGCGACCAGCGTGGTGGTCGCAAATCCCGCGGTTGCCGACGTGCAGATGCCGTCGGCGCGCAGCCTGTTCCTGTTCGGCAAGGCGGCCGGCCGCTCGACGGTGCAGGCACTGGGGCCCGGCGGGCGGGTGCTGGCCAGCTACGATGTGACGGTGGTGCCCGACCTGGCGCAACTGCGTGCCGACTTCGCCGGCATGCCCGGTGCCCGGGCCTCGCTGGCCGGCGGCAACATTTTGCTGGAGGGCGAGGTGCCGAGCCCTGGGGCTGCGGCGCGGGCCGCGGAGCTGGCGCGGGCGGCGGCCGGCGGCAAGGCCGAGGCGGTGGTCAACCAGCTTCGGGTGCCGATGAGCACGCAGGTCAACTTGCGTGTCCGGGTTGCCGAGGTGTCTCGCACGCTGGCACGCGAGATCGGGTTCAACTTCGATGTGTTCGGCCAGGTCGGTGGCTTTGCACTGGGCGTTGCAACGGGGCGCGAGATCGTGGGGCCGACGGGCGACATCCTGCGGGCGTCGGGCGGCGCCTCGAGCTTTTCGGCGGTGCGGCGCACCGACAGCCTGGACATGAACGCGGTGATCGACGCGCTGGAGCAGGACGGGCTGGTTTCGATCCTGGTCGAGCCCAACCTGACGGCGCGCTCGGGCGAGACCGCGAGCTTCCTGTCGGGCGGGGAGTTCCCGATTCCGGTGAACCAGAATCTCAACGGCATCGTGATCGAGTTCAAGCGATTCGGTGTGTCGCTGGATTTCACGCCGACAGTGCTGGACGGCGGCCGGATCGCGTTGAAGGTGCGGCCGGAAGTGTCCGAGCTGAACGAGGCCGCCAGCGTCGAGATCCGCGACATCCGCGTGCCGGGCCTCTCGGTGCGGCGCGCGGAAACGACGGTCGAGCTCGGGTCGGGCCAAAGCTTTGCGATTGCCGGGCTGCTTCGCGCCAGCCAGTCCAACAGCACGCGAGCGGTGCCGCTCTTGTCCAGCATTCCGGTGCTCGGCGCGCTGTTCCGCTCGGCCCGGTTCCAGCGCCAGGAAACCGAGCTGGTCATCATCGTGACGCCCTACCTGGTGCAGCCCAGCGCCTCCCCCGCCGATCTCGCCATCCCGAACAGCGCCGTGATCCCCGCCAACGACCTGGCCCGGCTGCTGGGGGGCAAGCTCGCCAAGCGTGGCGCGTCGGACCCTGCCGCCTTCATCCTGGAGTAGACCGATGCGCCGATTGCCGGACACTGCACTGATCCGCCCGATTGCGATGACGCTTCTGCTGGCGGCCCCCCCGGGCGCTGCACAGGCAGCTGGAGACCCGGTGGCGGCTGCCCGCTGCGCTGGCGATCCACTTGCGTTCGGTTGCGCCAACGCCGCCAACCTGGCGGCGATGGCAGCGCCCGACGACCTGCGCGCCGGCCGCACGCTTGCCCCGGCGGATGGCGCTGTCGAGGCCGCCGCCGTGCAGCGCCTGCGCGCGGACAAGGTGAAGGACCTGGCGCGCGAGGGCTCCACCGCCGGCGGCAGCCCGCAATGAACGCGGTGACCCCGATCCGTGCCGCCGCCGACGGCCAGCGCCTGCAGGGCGTGCTGGCCTATGTGGAGGACGCGGAGACCGAGGCGGTGCTGCGCCGGGTGGCGTCGCACCTGGCGTTGCCGGGGTTCGAAGTGCGGCGCGGCGGGATTGCGATGGCCGAGCGCGACCTGAAATCGCAGCGTTCGCCGGCGCTGCTGTTCGTGGATGTCGGCAGCGTCGACCGGGTGCTGGATGCAGTGCAGAGCCTGTCGGATGTGTGCGAGCCGCAGCTGCAGCTGGTGGTGATCGGCGAGGCGAACGATGTGGGGCTGTTCCGCGGGCTGATCACGCTGGGCGTTGCCGATTATCTGTTCAAGCCGCTCACTGCCGAGCTGCTGGAATCGGTGATGTGGCGGCTGACCAACGGCGGCGCGCGCAGCAATGACGGCCGGCTGGGGAAGCTGGTGGCGGTGAGCGGCGCGCGCGGCGGCGCAGGCGCCAGCAGCATTGCTGCCAATCTCGGCACCTATCTCGCGGAAAAGGCGTCGCGCCGGGTGGTGCTGGTCGATCTCGATATCCGGACCGGGGCACAGGCGCTGATGCTGGGGCAGAAGCCCAATTCGGGGCTGGCCGAAGCACTGGAGGTCCCGGGCCGGATCGACGACCTGTTCCTGGAGCGGGCCACGATTGCAATCGGGCCGCGGCTGGACCTCTTGGCCTCCGAACTGCCAGCCGGCCGGGTGCCGGTGATTACGGCGGAGGCCGGCGAGGCGCTGCTCGGCCGGCTGCAGCGCAGCTATCATTATGTCGTGATGGACGTGCCCGCCGCGCTGAGGGACGCGTGCGAACCGCTGCTGGCCTCGGCGCATGTCCAGCTGCTGGCGACCGAGGCCACGCTGCTGTCGGCGCGGGATGCGACGCACCGGCTGCAGGCGGCCGGGGCGAGCCAGCGCCAGATCCTGGTGCAGAGCAAGAGCGGCCGCCCCGGGGACCTGTCGGCCGAGGACTTCGCGACTGCCTTGGGGCGCGCGCCGGATTGCACGGTTCCGTTCCTGCCGCGTGCCTTCGGCGCTGCCGTCAATCTGGGCCGCCCGGCCTGGCAGGACGAGCCGCGAGCGGAGGCAGCGGTTGCGCTGCTCTCGCGCGAACTGTCGGGGCAGAAGGTGCGCGCGTCACCGGCCCCGGCGTGGCGGCGGCTGCTGGGGCTTTCGGCATGAGCTTCGGGCGCCGCATGGTGGCCGAAGCTGCACCTTCTGCCGAGGCGGAGCCCGACGGCGCCGTTCTGGTCCGTGCCACGCCAGAGCAGTTCGCGTCGGTGCGGCGCTCGGCCCTGGGAAGGCTGGACCCCGTCAGCGTGGCCGAGATGGACAGTGCCAAGCTGCGCGGCGCGATCGCAGCTGCGGTGGGCGCGGTCGCGACCGAGGAGCGGGTGCAGCTGAACAGCCGGGAGCAGGCGGCACTGGCCGACGAACTGGTCAACGACATGCTGGGGCTGGGGCCGCTGGAGGCGCTGCTGGCCGACGAGCGGGTGACCGACATCATGGTGAACGGGCCCAACTGCACCTTCGTCGAGCGAGCCGGGCGGCTGGTGAAGGCTGATATCCGGTTCCGCGACAACGGCCATCTGCTTGCGATTGCGCAGCGGATCGCGTCGGCGATCGGGCGGCGGGTCGATGAAAGCTCGCCGCTTCTGGATGCGCGGCTGGAGGACGGCAGCCGGGTCAACATCGTGATCCCGCCGCTGGCGCTGGACGGGCCGTGCCTGTCGATCCGGAAATTCGCCAAGAAGCGGATCGATCTGGCGCGCCTGGTGGAGTTTCACGCCCTGTCGGAGAATCTGGCGCGGGCGCTGGAGGTGATGGCTCGATCGCGGCTCAACATCGTGATCTCGGGCGGGACCGGATCGGGCAAGACGACGCTTCTGAACGCCGTCAGCCGCTTTGCCGATGCCAGCGAGCGGCTGGTGACGATCGAGGATGCGGCCGAGCTGCAGCTGCAGCAGCCCCATGTGGTGCGGCTGGAAACGCGGCCGCCCAATCTGGAAGGGCAGGGCGCCATCACCCAGCGCGACCTGGTTCGCAACGCGCTGAGGATGCGGCCGGACCGGATCATCATCGGCGAGGTGCGCGGCGCCGAGGCGTTCGACATGCTTCAGGCGATGAACACCGGGCATGACGGATCGATGTCGACGATCCACGCCAACAACAGCCGCGATGCGCTGGCCCGGATCGAGAATATGGTGCTGATGGGGGCGGTCGGGCTGCCGTCTGCGGCGATCCGGCAGCAGATCGTGTCGGCGGTGGACGTGATCGTGCAGGTGCAGCGCATGCGCGACGGGGTGCGGCGGGTGACGCAGGTGACCGAAGTGGTGGGGCAGGAAAGCGACGTGATCGTCCTGCAGGACCTGTTCGCCTATGAATATGACGGTGAGAACCGCGACGGCACGCTGCGCGGCCAGTTCCGGGCGACGGGGGTGCGGCCGCAGTTCCTGCCGCGGCTGAAATATTTCGGCCTGGACGGGCTCTATAACAGCGTTTCGGTAGCGACGGCGGAGGCGGTCGCATGACGGCACGGGCGGCGACCGACAGAATGGCGGCCGGGCTGCCGCTGGGCCGGCGGGACCGGGCCCGGCTCGCCGAGCGGATCGCGGCGCTGCGGCCGCTGCCGGCAGCGGGGCCAGGCGGGCGGCGCGGAAGCCGGCTGCGGCTTCCTGCGGTTGTCGGGCGCTGGCTGGACCCGTTGCTCGGGATCGACCGCGACGTTGCCAGCGACGAATCCATCTCGGTGCTGCGCCCATTGCTGGGCGGCGCTGCGGCGGCACTCGTCGTGCAGCTGTGTCTGGGCAAGCTGCTGGGTCTGTCGGTCACGCTGGCGATGCTGGCTGCTGTGCCGGCAGCGCTGGTCGCCGCGCGAGCGGTCGTCGGCGGGCGCCGCGATGCGACCCGCCAGCTGATGGAGGACCAGTTCGCCCTGGCGCTCGGCGTCATCATCCGCTGCGTGCGCGCGGGGCTTCCGGTGAACGAAGGGATGCGGGCCGTTGCAGCCGAGCTTGCGATGCCGACCGGGCCGGAATTCCGGCGCTGTGTCGACCAGATCCAGCTCGGCGTCGGCTTCGATGCGGCGCTGACCGCGCTTGCGGGGCGGTGCGCACTGGCCGACTATAGGTTCTTCGCGGTCGCCGTCGCGTTGCAGCGCCAGACCGGCGGCAATCTCGCCGAGACGCTGGACAATCTGTCGGAGACGATCCGAAAACGCCGTGCCGTGCGACTGCGCGCGCAGGCGCTCACGTCGGAAACGCGGGCGACCGTGATGGTGCTGGCGCTGCTCCCGGTCGTCGTGGGGGGCATCCTGATGCTGGTGAGCCCGGATTATGTGATGCAGCTGTTCACCACGGAAAGTGGGCGCCGGCTGCTGGGGATTGCCATGCTGACCCAGGCGTTCGGGCTGGCGGTGATCCGGATCATCTCGCGGCGTAGTTTGTCGTGACGGGGCCTGTCATGACGTGGCCTGTCGTGACGGGCGGCGTTGCGGCGGCGATCACGCTCGTCCTGCTGCTGGTCGCGGCGGCGCTGGTGCTGCCGATGCGCCGGCAGGCGCAGACGCGCGCGCTGCTGTCGGCGCGGCTGCAGCTTCTTGCGCCGGCCGACTCCGAGGTGGCCACCCGGGCCAGTCCGCTCAGGCAGCTGGGCGATTTCCTGGCGCGCACGCCGCTGGTGGGCGGCGCCGAAGTCGCGCTCCTCAAGCAGAATCTCTATGCGGCGGGCCTGGTGTCGCCGGGCGCGGTAGACCGGTTCATCGGGTTCAAGATCGTGCTTGCGGGGCTGCTGGTGATGCTGGCGCTGCTGTGGGTGCGCTGGTCGGCGGGGCCGGTGCATCCGTTGCTGGCGGCGATGACGGTGCTGGGTGCCGCGCTGGTCGGGCTTCGCGGGCCCGACATCGCGATCGGGCGACGCGCGACGGGCCGGCGCGAGAAGATCGATCGCGGTCTCCCCGACGCGCTCGATCTGATGGTGGTGTGCGCCGAGGCCGGGGTCGGGATCGAGCTGGGGCTGGAGCGGGTCGCGCGCGAATTGAAGGACGTGCATCCCGAGCTTGCGGCCGAACTAGCCGTCACCGTCTCCGAAATGCGGCTCCTGTCGGACCGGTTGCAGGGGCTGCACAACATGGGGGTGCGGGTGCAGCTGGAGTCGGTGCGCTCGATTGCCTCCACCTTGTCGCAGACGCTTCGCTACGGAACCCCGCTCGCCAAGGCCTTGCGCACGTTGACGAGCGACTTCCGGCTGATCCGCCAGACGCGGATGGAGGAACGCGCAGCGCGGCTGCCGGTGCTGATCACGGTGCCGATGATCGTGTTCATCCTGCCGGCGACCACGCTGGTGGTGGCGGGCCCCGCCTTCCTGCAGCTGATCGCTGCCTTGCAGAAGATGTGAGGAGACGCGCCATGCCTTCGATCCGCCTTAGCCTGGTTGTCCTGCCGCTGGCGCTCATGACGCCCGCCCCGCTGGGTGCCCGGCCCGATCCTGCCACTGCCTCGGCGCCGGACCGGATGACCCCCGTGCTGGCCCGGGCGGCTGCGCGGTCCGGCCAGTGGCAGGCGGCGGCCCGGCTGTGGCGCGAGCTGACGCTGGCGAACAGCGCCGATGCCGAGGCCTGGGCCGGGCTTGGGTCCGCGCTTTCCCGCACCGGGCCGCCGGCGGACGCAGTGGCGGCCCTTGCGCGCGCGTCGGCGCTGTCGCCGGGCCGGGCCGGCATCGATGTCGATCTGGGGCGGGCGCAGCTCGCGCTGGGCAACGGCGTCGCGGCGGCGGCGGCATTCCAGGCGGCAACGCTGGCCCGGCCCGGCGACCCGCGCGGCTGGACCGGGCTGGGCGTCGCGCGCGACCTGCTGGGCGACCATATCGGGGCGCGCGTAGCCTACGCCCGCGCGCTCGACATCGACCCGCTGAACGCCGCCGCGCGCAGCAATCTGGCGCTGTCGCAGAGACTGGCCAGCCCGTGAGGCGCCGACGCAGTCCCCGACATGGAAGACGGGGCGCTTCGGCGCTGGAGACCGCAGTGGCGCTGCCCCCGCTTATCCTGCTGCTGACGGCGGCTGCCGATCATGCCTGGCTGGCGCTGGTGCAACAGCAGATGAGCCACGCCGCCCGCGCCGCCTCGCGCTTCGGGATCACCGGGCAGGCCGAGGCGCCGGCCGAGGCGAGCGCGATGGTGCGACTGTGCGACAATGGCCCGCGCAGCGACCGGCTGGACCGGATCCGGGCGATCGTCGCCTCGAGCGCCGGGCGGGTGCTGAAGCCTGCCGGGCTCTGCCTCCGGGTCGGCTCCTATGGCGGCTACCAGGCGGTCGGCCGGCCCGAGCCGTTGGCCGACATCAACGGCAACGGCCGGCACGATGCCGGGGAGGCCTTCACCGACATCAATGCCAACGGCCAGTGGGATGCTGACCAGGCGGTCGCCTCCGCCGGCGGCACCGACGAAGTCGCGATCTATACGCTCCGCTATGTGACGATGCCGCTGACCGGGCTTACCCCCGGCCTAGCGCGCGATCGGCCGCTGACCTTCGAAGCGCGTGTGGTAGTGCGCAATGAGCCGTTCTAGCCAGGCGCACCGCCAACGCGGTGCCAGCGCGCTCGAGTTTGCGCTGGCAGCACCGCTGCTATTGGGGGTGCTGCTGGGGATGATCGACATCGCCCGCTATGTGATGACGGTGCAGAACGCCTCGTCGGCGGCGACTGCGGCCGCCGATCTCGCGTCGCAGACCGAGAGCTTCCTGCCGCAGATGGATGTCGCCCAGGTGGTGACCGGCCGCGAGATCGCCGTGCTCTCGCTTGCCGCGGCCGAAGTCGCGCGCCCGGTCGATCTCACGGCCGACGGGGCGCTGATCGTGACCCTGGTCGGCAACCCTGGCGCCGGGCCTGCGATCAGCTGGCAGCGCCGCTGGGGCCGCGCCGATATCCCCAGCCGGGTGAGTGTGGGCGCGCTCCGCGGTGTCTCGATCGGGCCCAACGAAAGTGCGGTCTATGCCGAAATCGCCTGCAACTTCCGGCCGTGGCTGCTGTCGGGCCGGTTGCTGGGGCTGGCGGAGACCTGGTCGTTCCATGTCGTTTCGGTGCGCCGCCCCCGGCTGGGCGGCCCGGTGATCCTGCCATGAAGCGCAATGCCGGAAATGTGGCGCTGGGGGCGGCGCTGATGCTGATGCCTATGACGCTGTTGGCGGGGCTGGGGATCGATTTCGGCCGGGCCTGGCTGGCGCAGGACCGGCTGGGCCAGGCGGTCGATGCCGCAGCGCTTGCCGGGGCCCGGGTGATGGGCGCGCGCGATCCCGCTGTCCACGCGCGCATGTTCTTCGATGCCAATTTCAGCAGCAACGAGGGCGTCGCGCTGGATGCCTTTACCGTCACGCCCGCTGCCAACGGCCAGACGCTGGACGTGGTTGCAACGGGCCGGCTGGATACCAGCTTCCTCCAGCTCGCCGGGGACCGCTGGGCGACGCTGCCGCTGCGCGCCACGGCCACCGCCCGGCGGACCACCATGGGCATGGAGCTTGCGCTCGTGCTGGACGTGACGGGATCGATGGCGGGCGCCAGCATGACGCAGATGCGGCTGGCGGCGCGCGACCTCGTCGGCATCCTGTTCGGCAGCCGAAGCACCCTCGATACGCTCTATGTGTCGGTGGTGCCCTATACCAGCACGGTCAATCTGGGGCCCGGCCGGACCGGTTGGCTGCAAGGCGGTGCATCTGCGGTTACCGGCTTTGCGCCCTTCACCTGGCGCGGCTGTGTGGAGGCGCGTGGCGGCGGCGAGGACCAGACCGACACGCCGCCGTCCATCGCCCCGTTCCGGCCGTTCCTCTACCCTTCCACCCGGGCGCGGACGGCAGCACGCGAGTTCGGGAGCATCAGTTCCGGACCGGTGTTCGGCGACGCCGATTGGGGCACTTCGCCGGCGATCGCCTCCACCCAGGCCCCGGACCCCGACGATACCAACAGCCTGGACCCGCGCAACAGCTGGACCTCGGGCAACAACCGCAAGGGACCCAATGTGGGCTGCGGGCAGCCTGTCGCCGGGCTGAGCAACAACCGGGGTCAGCTGGATGCGATCATCGCCGCGCTGCAGCCCACCAATCGCGGCGGAACGATGGGCAATGTCGGCCTGCAGGCCGGCTGGATGACCCTGTCGCCGCGCTGGCGCGGCCTTTGGGGCACCAGCCCCTGGGGCACCGTTACCCCGGCCGGGCTGCCGCTGGATTATCCCGGACCGCGCGGCTTCATGGTGAAAGTGATCGTGATGATGACCGACGGCGACAATATCTGGTATGATTATGCCCGGCCGCCGTCGCACGACTATACCGCCTACGGCCGCCTGACCGAAGGCCGGCTGGGCACGACCAGTGGCTCGACCGCGAACACGCGCATCAACGATCGGATGACGGTGCTGTGCAACGCGATCAAGGCGCAGGGTATCCGCATCTATACCGTGACGCTGGGCACCAGCGGTGCGACGCGTACGCTGTATCAGAACTGCGCCACCGGCCCGGGCTATTACTTCCACGCCCCGAGTGCGGCCGACCTTCGCACCGCGTTCCGCGAGATCGGAACCCAGCTCGGCAACCTGCGGCTGGAGCGATAGGGCGGAACACGGCAACCCGGATCAAGCTTCAGGTGCGACCCTAGCTCCGGCTCGGCAGGGCCACCCCGGCGGAGGCGCCCAGGCCTATGCCGCCGTCTACTTCGAGCGCCACGCCGGTGACCCATTCGGCGCGGACGAGATATTCGATGCCCTCGGCGACTTCGCGCGGCGTTCCGATCCGCCCCAGCACATGTTCCTTGGCAATCCCGGCGTAACGCTCGTCGATTTCGTCCTCGCGCATCAGGCCTGCCCGCACGTTGAGTTCGGTTGCCACGGCGCCGGGCAGCACGCAGCCGACGCGGATACCGCGCGGCCCGAGTTCGGCTGCCATCACGCGCGTCAGCCCTTCGACCGCCGCCTTGGTCGTTGCATAGGGCGATGCGCCGGCGAAGGCGCGGCGGGTGTGGGTCGATCCGATGAAGACGATCGCACCCTGGGTTCGCTCGAGGAGCGGGACCGCGAGGCTCGACAGCATCATGCCCGAGATCACGTTGACGTCGAACGCTTCGCGCAGAAAGGCGGCGTCATAGGCGTCCACCGGCTGGCGATACATGTTGCCGGCGTTGTTGATCAGCGCGTCGAGCCGGCCGCCCGCGTGCGCCGCGGCGGTCTCCACCATCTTGTGCCGGTCCTCGTCGGACGTGACATCCCCGACCACGCTTGTGCAGGCCGGGCCGATGCCCTCCGCCACGGTTGCCAGCCTGTCGGCACGGCGCCCGGCGATGGTGACGCGGGCGCCGCGCTCTGCGAACAGGCGGGCGGTTGCCGCGCCGATACCCGATCCCCCGCCGGTGATCAGGACTCCCATGCCCTGGCAGTCGCGCATGGCGATCCTCCTAGTGGCGCAGCCCTGCCGCGCGCATGCGGGGCAGGATCTCGGCCTCGAACTGAACCAGACCGGCCTCATAGTCGATCCAGCTGAGCGTCACGCCGTCCAGCCCGGCGTCGGCAAAGCGGACCAGCCCCTCCACCACCTGGTCGGGCGTTCCGACCAGCGGGATGGCGCCATAGCCGGCGATCAGGTTCGCCGCCATCTTCTCCCAGCCGTCGCCCAGGGCGCTCTGCGAGTTGGGGATCAGGACATCGAGCAGGTTGCGCACGCCCTCCCAGTCTCCATGGTCGCGGACGGCGTGCTCCAGATAGTCGCGTGCTTCCGCTTCGGTGTCTCGGCAGACGATGGTCGCCTGCCCGAAAATCTGCATCCGCCGCCCGAAATCGTTCGCCAGCGCCCGCCCGTTGGCCGCGATGCGGCCGGCGTCCTCGACGGTCTGCGCGACAACGAAGTTCACGTTGGCGTGCCGGGCTGCGAAGCGCTGGCCCCGGGCACTGTTGCCCGCGCTCATCAGGGCCGGCCAGGGGCGCTGCAAGGGCTTGGGATCGCTGATCAGCCCCGGCGCGGCGAAATGGCGGCCGTCCCAGTCGAACGGCTGGTCGCGTGTCCACAGCGCCTGGCACAGCTCGATCCATTCATCGGCATAATCGTAGCGCGCATCATGTTCGAGCTGAGCCAGGCCGAACATGCCGATTTCCTGGGCATTCCATCCTGCGACGATGTTGAGGCCGAACCGACCGCCCGAGATATGGTCGATCGTCGCGATTTCCTTGGCGGCACGAACCGGATGCGCGGTCGGGACGTGGAAGGTAGCGAAGATCGCCGTGCGGCTGGTCAGCGCGGCAAGCCCGGCTGCCCAGGTGAAGGTTTCGAAGTTGCGATGGTTGAAGTCGACTTTTCCGCCCATTCCCCGCCAGCGCGCGACGGGAATGATGGCCTCGAATCCCAGCCGATCCACCGTCTGCGCGATGCGCACCGATTCCGGCCAATCGGCCTTCAGCACGCCCGGCATGTCGACCATCGAGCAGCCGTTCGAGACGTTCAGCCCGAACAGGCCGAGCTTCAGCCGGTTGGTGCTGCCGAGGATCGGGTTGGTCGCTCGGCGCATCGTGCGGCTAGAATCTGAACTGCACTTCTACGCCGTAGGTCGCTGGCGGGTTGATCGTGCCGAACGTCCACAGGCCGAAGGTGGGGACGGGCGCCGGGCTCGCAGCGGTTCGGCCGAAGGTGGTGCCGACATCGAGCACGTGCATGAAGTAGTTCTCGTTCAGGATGTTACGCCCGAATGCCGAGATCTTGAACCGTTCGGTCTTGAAGCTGATGGAGCCGTTCAACAAGCCGATGTCGGGAACGATACCCGGGTTCGGATCGTTGATGGTGACGGTGTTGGCAACGATCGAATAGCTGCTCTTGAAGTTATAGTCGGCGTTGAACAGCAGCGACATGTCGTTGCCGAGGTCATGCTCGTAGGCCAGGTTGACCTCCCCGCTGAACTGGGGAGCGCGACGAAGATCGAAACCCGACTTGTCCAGCAGGCCCAGTGTCCCCGCGCCCGGCCCGTCAAGAATGGGTCCGAGGTCGCTCCAGCTGTCGTATTTGGCGTTCAGGTAGCCGAGGTTGAAGCCCAGCGTCAGTCCGTCGACCGGCATGGCGCGCACTTCGGCTTCGAACCCGTTGATGGTGGCGTTGGCAGCGTTCTGAACGATCGTCACGGTGCCGGCGATCGGGTCCGGGAACACGACATCTTCCTGCTTGTCGCGGTATTTCATGAAGAAGGCGGAGAGATTCACCTGCAGCCGGTTGTCCAGCCATTCGCTTTTCAGGCCGAACTCCCAGTTGGCGACGGTTTCCGGATCATAGGGCCCGAAGGAAGACGGGCTGGAGCCGCGTCCGTTGAAGCCGCCCGATCGAAAGCCCTCGGCGTAGCTGGCGAACAGCAGCACATCGTCCATCTGGTACGACAGCCCGATGCGCGGGGTAAATTTCGTCCAGCTCTGGCTGCCATCGACACCGGCAATATACCCGGCCGAGGCCTGGCGTTCGTCGCTGCAATCGCCGAAGGAAACCGAAAAGGCGGAGTCGAAGTTGCGTGCATCGCGAGGGCCTGTTCCCGTTCCGCCGCAAGCGGATTTCTCGTCCTTGAGGTAGCGACCGCCGACCGACAGGCTCAGCCCGCCGACGATGTTCCAGTCGGCCTGGGCGAAGGCAGCGTAGCTTTTCGCGCTCTGCTGGTAATCGGTGCCGCCTACTTCGCCTCCGAAAAAGAAGGTACGCTGGTTGTTGTTGTAGCTGCTGTCGAAATAATAGAGGCCCGAAACGAGCTTCACGGGACCAAAGTCGCCCTGGTACCGAAGCTCGGCAGAAAACTGGTCGATCTGCTGCGGTCGAAGGGTACTGAAGAGCACCGCTTCGACTGCGTCGAACTCCTGAATCGCGGATTCGTCGGTATCGCGATAGTTCACCAGCGCGATGATCTCATGGTCATCGGCAATGTTCCAGGTGAGGTTGCCGGAGATGCTGTGCGTGGTGAGGAAGGCTTCCTGATACAGCGACGTCGTGGGCCGACGGTGGAAATCGGCATTGCGCGCAGGCTGGCCCAACCCGCCGAGGACGCCGAACAGCTGGTTTGCCGTGGTAAGTGACGTCACCGGGCGGGTGGGCGTGCGGTCGCGGATATAATCGTAGCTTACCAGCAGGTTGATGCTGTCGCTGACGACGAACTCGACCTGCGGGCTTACCATGAAGAGGTCGTTGTCACCCTCGCGCTTGTCCCGCGTGGAGTTGGAGAAATAGCCGCCGCCGTCGAGCCGGACTGCTGCGACCTTTGCCTTGATGGCCCCGCCGGCAATGGCAGGCAGGTTGAGCACGCCC
Organism: Sandaracinobacter sp.; assembly: GCA_031425455.1. Classification (GTDB taxonomy): domain Bacteria; phylum Pseudomonadota; class Alphaproteobacteria; order Sphingomonadales; family Sphingomonadaceae; genus Sandaracinobacteroides. Next base: position 12,954 of record JANPJJ010000097.1, read on the forward strand.
TTCAGATCGAACTGGTTGTAGCTGCCGTAGGTCGCGGAAATCTTGCCGCCGAACTCGCCCGTCGGCGTGTTGCGGCGGACGTTGATCAGGCCGCCGATGGTGTTGCGCCCGAACAACGTGCCCTGCGGGCCGCGCAGCACTTCGATCGAGGCGGCGTCGAACACGGTGAGCAGGGCCCCGGTGGTCGAGGCGAGATACACCCCATCGAGGAATACGCCGACCGCGGGGTCGAAGCTTTTTTCCACATCGTTGAGCTGGATGCCGCGGATCGAAATCGCGGCCGTGCCGTTGCCCAGGATCGGATCGACGATCAGATTCGGGGCGATGCTGCCGAGGTCCAGCAGGTCACGCGAAAAGCGCGCTTCGATCTGGGCGGCGTTCACCGCCGACACCGCGACCGGCACTTCCTGCAGCCGCTCCGACCGTCGCTGGGCGGTGACGATGATATCCTGAAAGCCCGTATCGGGGGCCTGGTCCTGGGCAGAGGCGGTGCCCGACACACAGGCTGCACACAGCAAGAGCCACGACTTGCGCATAGTCCCCAAACCTCCCCGACTGCCCGTTCATCGGGCTGATGCCGGCAGAATTGCATCGATATCGAAGTAAATCAAGCCTGCTGCGAACTGGGCGGGCGATTGCGGCGATTGACAAAGGCCGCCCGGCCAATAACATCGAAATCGATACAAAGCGGGAAGGCCGGCGACCGGCGGATTGCCATGGCCACGGATTTCATGTGCCCGGCCGTCTGTTTCGGGCCTATGGGCGGATGGGGAGGTGAGCCATGCGGGTGGACCTGACAGTGAACGGGATTGCGCGAACGCTGGAGGTGAGCGAGCGTACCCTTCTGGTGCACGCGCTGCGCGACCATCTCCGCCTGACCGGGGCGCATATCGGGTGCGACACCAGCCAGTGCGGGGCGTGCACGGTGCATCTGGACGGCGTGGCGGTGAAGAGTTGTGCGGTGCTTGCAGTGCAGGCCGACGGCGCGGAGGTGTTGACGGTGGAGGGCCTGGCCGACGGCCAGACGCTGCACCCGATGCAGGAGGCCTTCTCGGCGCAGCATGCGCTGCAATGCGGATATTGCACGCCCGGCATGATCATGATCGGGATCGACATCGCGCGCCGTCACGGCGTGCCCGACGCCGACACGATCCGGGCCGAGCTTGTCGGCAATCTCTGCCGCTGTACCGGTTATCACAATATCGTCCGCGCCATTGCCGAGGGTGCGAAGGCAATGGAAGCCACAGCATGACCGCGATCGTTCGCAACTTCGGCCGCCCGGTCCGACGGCTGGAAGACAAGCGCTTTGTCATGGGCATGGGCCGCTATGTCGACGATCTGATCTTCCCGGGCCAGACCTATGCGGCGTTCGTCCGAACGCCCTATGCCCATGCCCGCATCGAGGGCATCGACGCCAGCGAGGCGCTTGCCCTGCCCGGCGTCCTTCGGGTGCTGACCGGCGTCGATTTCAAGAGCCTGCCGGCGATGCCCTGCGGCTGGATGATCCACAGCCGAGACGGCGAGCCGATGCGCGTGGGCGAGCGGCGGGTGATCGCGATCGACACCGTGCGCCATGTGGGCGAGGCGGTTGCGATGGTGATCGCCGAAAGCCGCGAGGCGGCGCGCGACGCGGTGGACCTGGTGCAGATCAGCTATGGCGAGTTGCCGACGGTGGTGGATGTGGCCGAAGCCGGCGACGAAGGCCGCCCGCAGCTGCATCCGGTCGCCCCTGGCAATCTCGCCTTCGATTGGGAACTGGGGGACGCGCAGGCGGTCGCAAGTGCCATGGCAGCGGCCGCCCACAAGGTCACGCTGACCCTGCGCAACAATCGTCTGGTCCCCAATGCGATCGAACCGCGCGCGATCAACGCGCAGTGGGATCCGATCGACGAGCGGCTGGACGTGCGCATGACGCACCAGAACCCGATCGGGATGCGCATGTTCTATGCCGCCGCCTATGGGTTGGCGGCCGAGCACAAATTGCGGATCGTGTCGCCCGATGTGGGGGGCGGCTTCGGTTCGAAGGCGCATAATTATCCCGAGGAAGTGGCGGTCGCATTCGCCGCCAAGCTGGTCGGCCGGCCGGTGAAATGGACCGCCGAGCGCACCGAGGCGTTCCTCAGCGATGCCCATGGTCGCGACCATCTGACCACCGCGACGCTGGCGCTGGATGCGGACGGGCGGTTCCTGGCGATCGAGGTGGATACCAGGGCTTCGCTGGGGGCCTATCTGTCGAGCACCGGTTCGCTGATCCCGACCTATATGTATGCGACCATGTTGTCGGGCCAATATGACATTCCCGCGATCTACAACCGGACGCGCGGCTACTATACCAACAGCTGCCCGGTGGATGCCTATCGCGGCGCCGGGCGACCCGAGGCCGCCTATGTGGTGGAGCGGATCGTTTCGCTCGCCGCGCGCCGGCTGGGGCTGGACCAGGCCGAGATCCGGCGGCGCAACTTCATCCGGAGCTTCCCCCACCAGACACCGCTGATCTGGGAATATGACAGCGGCGACTATGCGGCCGGGCTGGATCAGGCGCTGGCGCTGGCCGACTATGCCGGCTTTGCGACGCGCAAGGCGGAGGCTGCCGGGCGAGGCAAGCTGCGGGGTATCGGCGTCTCCGCCTATGTAGAGGCCTGCGGGATCGGCCCGACGGCGCTGCTCGCCAAACTGGGTGGGGGCGCCGGCATGTGGGATTCCGCCGAAGTCCGGGTTCATCCGGTAGGCACAGTCGAAGTGCTTTCGGGCGCGCATTCGCATGGGCAGGGCCACGCCACCACCATCGCCCAGCTGGTATCGGACAAGTTCGGTGTGCCGATGGACAGTATTTCGGTGATCCAGGGCGACACGGACCGGATTCAGGCGGGAACCGGCACCTATGGATCGCGTGCGTCGGTCGGGATGAGCGCGGCTGCACGCGCCTGCGACCGGATTGTCGACAAGGGCAAGCTGATCGTGGCCCATCTGATGGGGGTGCCGGCGGACAGCATCTCGTTCGCTGACGGTCTTTATGCCAGCACGGCCACCAACCATACCATCCCGTTCGGCGAAATGGCCTATGCAGCGCACGCCGCCAGCGGGTTTCCGACCAACGAGATCGAACCCGGGCTTGTGGCCCAGAGCTTTTTCGACCCGCCCAATTTCACCTTCCCGAGCGGTGTGCACATCGCCGAGGTGGAAGTCGATCCCGAAACGGGCGTGACGGAGGTGATCGCCTTTTCCGCTGCCGACGATTTCGGCGTGCTGGCAAACCCGATGATCGTGGAAGGGCAGGTCATGGGCGGCGTGACCCAGGGGATCGGCCAGGCGCTTTGGGAAGAGTGCCGGCACGACCCCGACACGGCCCAGCTGCTGACGGCCTCGTTCATGGACTATGGCATGCCGCGCGCCGACAGCGTGCCGGAGCTGCGGCTGGGCTTTGGCTGTTCGCCGTCGCCCTCGAACCCGCTGGGGATGAAGGGCTGCGGCGAGGCCGGCGCGATCGGCGCGCCGCCCGCCATCATCAACGCGGTCTGCGATGCGGTCGCCATCGATCACCTGGACATGCCTGCCACCGCCGAGCGCGTCTGGCTGGCGCTGTCGGAAAGGTCCGCCTGATGCTGGACTTCCGCTATAGTCGCCCGGAACGCTTGGCCGACCTTGTCGCGATGCTGGATGCGGATCCCGAGGCGCAGCCGATTTCGGGCGGACAGACCTTGCTGCCTGTGCTGCGAGCCCGGCTTGCAGCGCCCAGCCGGCTGGTCGACACCGGGCACGTCGGCGAGATGCGCGGGATCGCGCAGTCCGGCGACAGGCTCGACCTGGGGGCTGCCGAAACCCATGCCGCGATCGCCGCCAGCGCGGTCGTGCGGGCGGCCGTGCCCGCGCTTGCCAGGCTTGCCGGCGGGATCGGCGATCCGCAGGTCCGCAACCGCGGGACGCTGGGCGGCAGCCTCGCCAACAACGACCCCGCGGCCTGCTATCCATCGGCCATGCTTGCCCTTGGTGCCCGCCTGCACACCAGCCGGCGGGTGATCGAAGCTGCGGACTTCTTCACGGGCCTGTTCGCGACGGCGCTGCAGCCGGGCGAGCTGCTGGTCCGCATCGAGGTGCCGGCCTGCGCCACGGCGCGCTATGTCAAGCTGGCCAATGCCGCCTCGCGTTTCGCGCTGGTGGGCGTCTTCCATGCAATTGCCGGGGGGCACCACCGGCTGGGCATCACCGGGTCGGGAACCGGCGTGTTCCGCTGGAGCGAAGGCGAAGCCTGGCTGGACGAAGCTGGGCTGAACGGCGGCGGCGATCCCGCCGGCCTGATGGACGTCGCGCTTGAAGCCGATCGCTTTACAGGCGATCTCCACGGCTCTGCCGCCTATCGGCAGCATCTGGTGCGTGTGGCGGCGAAGCAGGCGCTCGAGCGCGGGCCTGTCTTGGCCTGAGCTGCGCGTCTTCGATCGACAGCGTTTCCAACACCTGGTCCATCCGCTGCAGTGCTGCGCGCACGGGCTCCACTTCGGCGTTGCCGATGGCGTCGAGGAGGATGTCGGTGACGGACCGGCTGAGATCGTTGGCAGCGATCGCCACCGCATGCCCGGTCTTGGTCAAGGTGGCGATCACGATCCGGCTGTCGGCAGGATCCGTGCTGCGCGTCACATAGCCGAGGGCTTCAAGTCGTTTGATCTGGTGCGAAATGGTGGATTGCGGCAGCGCCATGGTGCGGACCACATCGCCGGACGACATCGGTCCACGCTCCAACAGGGCCACCAGCATTCGCGAGGTGACGAGGTCGACCCCCCAGCGCTCGAAGCGGGGGTTGCAGATCCGCAGCATCTGGGCGTTGATCCGGTGCATCAGAAACGAGATGCGGTCTTGCAGCGGTGGAAGTTTCCGGTTCCGGCCCTTGCCTGTCACCTGGCCTGTCCTTTGTCCGATCGGCCCGAATAGGCCGGGGCCTCGAGCAGGGGATAGCGCCCCAGCAGCGGCATTAGCAATGCCCCGGTGCCGAACAGCAGCGCAGCCGTTGCGAGCGCGGTATCGACCCCGCCATCCGCAACGGCGCGCGCGAAAAGGGTGGGCGCAAAGGCGCTTCCCGCAGCCAGAGCGGTGTAGAGCAGGGCGTAGATCTTGGCATAGTGCGCGAGCCCGAAATAGCGGGCGGTTAGGAAAGCCAGCAGGTCCAGCTCGGCACCCGCTGCCAGCCCGAGAAGCACGCAGGCAAGGAGTAGCAGCGCGAAGCTGTCGGACCGGGCGAGGATCAGGCACGACAGGATCGGCAGGCCGATGACGACCAGGCCGACGGCCGGCGCCCAGAAGCGGTCCACGAGCAGCCCGATCAGGATCCGCCCAGGCACCATCGCCACGCCGACCGCAGCTGCCAGCGACGCCGCCCGAAGCGGATTTACACCGCGGTCGGACAGCGTGGGCACGAGATTGGCCAGCAGGCCGGAAATGGCGAGATAGACCGCAAGGATCGAGGCGCCGAGGACCCAGAACCGGTAGCCTCTCAAGGCCTCACCCACGGTCAGACCCGGCCGGGGCTGGCCCGGCCCGTCCTTCGGATCGCTGCGGGTGGAGGGCAGCCAGGCCAGGCCGATCGGGAGCGACAGGAGCAACGGCAGCAGGGCCAGGCCGACCATCGCGCCGCGCCAGCCGACCGCGGGAACCAGCGCCGAGACGAGATAGGGCAGTGTGATCGACGTTAGTGCGGTTCCAACGAGCGCGAGCCCCAGCGCCGTGCCGCGCGCCTTGTCGAAATGCCCGGCGATCACGCGGGACCATAGCACGGGGTTGGTGCCGGCCCCCAAAATCGCCGTGAGGGCAAAGCCTGCGTAGAAGATTGCAAGCGATGTCGCCTGCGAGGCGACCAGCAGCCCAAGCGATACGCCGAGGATCGACGGCAGTGCGACCGCGCGCGCTCCGAAGCGGTCCACCATCCAGCCGGTGACGGGCGCCGTCAGGGCGCCGATGCCGGAGCTGAAGACGATCGCGACGAAGATGTCGGTGCGCGCCCAGCCGGTTGCGGCCTCGATCGGCTTTGCCAGCGGGCCGATGGCGTAGAAGGGCAGGGATATCGCTGAAAGCCCCACGCCGACTGCGCAGGCGACCAGCACGCGCCAGCCGGCCCTCAGCTCGGCGCGACCGGCGGCGCCGGTCATGCGGTTACCGGCGGTGCCGGTCCTGCGGCCGCCGCCGGCTGCATCAATCCTCGATCGCCAGCGCCTGCCCGTCCCATCCGTTCCGCAGGGCTGCGACGCGGGCGTAGAGCGCATGGAGGCTTTCGTTGACGCGGTAGATCTCGACCATGTGGCCGAGCGCCGACCTGGTGTCGAGATAGGAGGCGCCGCGTCCCTCCGCGGTCCAGAGGTCCGTCGTCACGGCGAAGCCCTGCGCGACATAATGCTCGACCATCGCCTCATGGTCTTCGGGGAACAGGGCGATATGGTGCAGGCCCTCCTGGTGGGGGGCGAACATGTCGCGGAATGCGGAGGGCCGGTCGCAATGCTGTGTGACCAGTTCGATCTGCATGGGGCCGGCCTGGGCATGGGCCGCGCTGATGTGGAGGGTGGAAGATACCCCGCGATAGCGCACCGAGGCGAGCTGCAGGTTGCGGCGCACCAGGAAAGGCCCCCAGCCGAAGCGGCGGTGGGAGTCGGCGATCGCGGTATCGAGATCGGCGACATGATAGGCGAGCTGCACGGCCTGCTGATGCTGTGGGGAACTGACGGGGACCAAAGGGCTGCTCCGATTTGTATCGAAATCGAAGCTTCACAAGGGCCGGCCATAGTGTCAAGCTGTGGCGCATGCCGTGCCCGTTGAACGTTGTGCCGGTGGCGGCGTCTTGAAGGGAGCTGGATGAGCCTCAGCGACGCGCGCGTTATCGACATCCATGCCCATGCCGTGCTGGAGGCGAGTTTCGGCACTGCCGGGCGCTTCGGGCCCGAGCTGACCGCCGAGCCCGACGGGACGCCGCTGTTCCGCATTGGGGATTACCGGTTGCGTGGTGTGCGCTACCGGGGAAGCGCTTTCATGGATGTGGATGTCCGCCTGGCGGGAATGGACCGGGCCGGGATCGACTGGCAGCTGCTGTCGCCCAATCCGCTGACCTATTTTCATCATATCCCGGCGGCCGAGGCCGTGGCCTATTGCCGACGTCATAACGAGGCATTGGCCGAGCTGGTGGCACCCCACGCCGACCGGCTGGGGGCGGCCGCCGCCCTTCCCATGCAGGACATCAGCGCCGCGATCGCCGAGCTGAGGCGCGCCGTTCGCGATCTCGGGATGCGCGCGGCCTATATCGGGACCGGCTTTGCGGCCGGCCTGGACGATCCGGCGATGGATCTCTTCTATGAAGCGCTGGTCGAGCTGGACGTGCCGCTGTTCCTGCATCCCGCGCCCGACGGCATCGACGGCCCCCCGGGCAGCCCCGCGCTGAAGCGCTACGAGCTCGACATCATGGCCGGCTTCACCGCGCAGGAGACGGTCGCGGTCGCCACGCTGTTGTTCGGCGGCGTCCTGGCGCGGCATCCCGGGCTTGATATCTGCATCAGCCATGGCGGCGGCGCGATCGCGCTGATCTGGGGCCGGCTCCGCGCAGCCGCCCGGCGCAGGCCCTGGGCCCCGGCGCATCTGAAGGCGGACGGTGCGTTCGAAGAGCAGCTCGCACGGCTGTGGTACGATATCCACATGCACGACGACCGGGCGCTCGATCTGCTGGTGGAGCGGGTGGGGACGGACAGACTTGTCTGGGGCACCAATTTTGCCGGGTGGGACGCGCCGGAGAGCTTCGAACCGCCGCGTTTTGAAGCGCCGCTGGCCGACAATGCCCGCCGGCTGCTGCGTGGTTAGGCCCGGGTGACGCCCAGGCCCAGGCCACCGTCCACGTCCAGGATCGCCCCGGTGACGGCATCGGCGGCTGCGAGATAGGCCATGGCCTCGGCGATGTCCTGCGCCTCCCCGGGCCGCTCGATGGCCTGCATCGGCAGCATGGCGGCAAATCGTTCCGCCGCGGCCTCGGCGCTCAGCAGGCCGGCGC
>JANPJJ010000098.1:0-14192 GCA_031425455.1 Sandaracinobacter sp.
AAGCCCGACGCGGCCGCGTAGATCAGGCGGGGATAGCGTGCGTGCAGCGCCTCGAACCCCAGCCCGAGGCGTTCCATGGCGCCGGGACGGAAATTCTCCACCAGCACATCGGCCCGCGCCAGCAGCCGGTGCAGAAAGCGACGATCGGCTTCGTCCTTCAAGTCGAGCGCGAGCGATTCCTTGCCGCGGTTGACGCTGGTGAAATAGGCGCTGTCGTTCGGGCCGGCGAAGGGGCCGATCTGTCGGCTGTCGTCTCCGGTGCCGGGGGTTTCCACCTTGATCACCCGGGCGCCGAGATCTGCCAGCAGCATCGTAGCATAAGGCCCGGCAAGAACCCGGGTGAGGTCCACCACGAGGAGACCGGAAAGGGGGCCGGGGGAACGCATGCGCGCTCTCGGTAGCCGGTCGGGCAGGCGGCGGGAAGGCGGGATTTTTGCGGTGAACGGCAGATGAACCGGTTCGACAAACCGCCGCCCGTGCTCGACGAAGGTTGTCGCGCGGGTCGAAGGGGGGGGCTAAGGTGATGCGATGAACCGGCCGTTCCAGCCCGAAGACTCGAGGACCCGGCGGGACCCGTCTGGTGCCGGACAGAAGGATACCCGGCCGGAGAGCCGGGGCGAAGCCGGCCCGCGCCTGGCGCTGCTGTCGATTGTCGGCTTCTGGCTGGTCTATTTCACCCTGGCAACCGCGCGCTCGATGGTGTCGGACATGCCTGCGCAGGACGAGATGCTGCTGCGCCGCGCCATCGTGACGCTGGTGGCGATGGGGCTGACCGGGCTGTTGTATCTGCTGCTGCGCCGGTTCGAACAGGCACGGACCGGACGGCTGCTGACGATCGCCTTTGCCGCTTCGGTGCCGCTCGCCTTTGCCTATGCGACCGTCAACTACATCGCTTTCTATGGCTTCCCGATCGCCGAGCAGATGGAGTTCCTGATCGAGGAGGGGAAATATCAGATCCACGACGAGCCCTTGAGCCTGATCACGGCGTCGGCGCTGGAATGGTATTTCTTCATTGCCGCCTGGGCGGTGATGTGGGTTGCGCTGCTCTATGCTGCCAAGGTGCGGGCGGTGGAGCGCGAGGCGGCGCGCTATGCCAGGGCCGCACAGGATGCCGAGCTTCGCGCGCTGCGCTATCAGGTGAATCCGCACTTTCTGTTCAACACGCTGAACTCGCTGTCCTCGCTGGTGATGCGGGCGCGCGGCGACGAGGCGGAGCGCATGATCCTGAACCTCTCCACCTTTTTCCGCGCCAGCCTGACTCGCGAGGCCAGCGAGAATGTGCCGCTGGCCGAAGAAGTGCGGCTGCAGCTGCTTTATCTGGATATCGAGAAGGTGCGGTTCCCCGAGCGGCTGGTGGTGAAGGTGCAGGTGCCGCAGGCGCTGGAAGATGCACTGGTACCGGCGCTGATCCTGCAGCCGTTGGTGGAGAATGCGATCAAATACGGCGTGTCGCGAAGCCAGCAGCCGGTAACGGTGACGATCGCGGCAGATGCGATCGGCGGCCGGCTGGAGCTGAGCGTTCGCGACGATGGCACCTCGCTGCCGACCGAAGCGGAAGGCGGCTGCGGGGTGGGCCTGGGCAATGTGACCGCGCGGCTGAAGGCGACCTATGGCGATGCGGCGAGCTGCGTGGCCGGGCCTGCTACCCTGGCGTCGGGCACCATCGGCGGCTGGACGGTGCGGCTGTCGATGCCGCTGATCCGGGGTTGAGACCAGGCCCGGCCTTCGCTGCATGACTTGATGATTCGGGCGCGCTAAAGGCGGTCGCCATGACGGCGTTGAAAACCCTGATCGTCGATGATGAACCGCTCGCGGTGGAGCGGATGCAGATCCTCTGTTCGAGGGTGGCGGACCTGCAACTGGTGGGAACGGCGGCCGACGGGGAGGGGGCGCTGCGCCTGATGGAGGCGCTAGCGCCCGACCTGATCTTTCTGGACATCGCGATGCCCGGCATGACAGGGATCGACGTCGCCAACCTGCTGGAGGGGCGCACCGATGCCCCGTCCGTAGTGTTTGTGACGGCGTTCGACCAGTTTGCGGTTGCCGCCTTCGATGCGGCGGCGGTCGATTATCTGTTGAAGCCAGTGTCGCCGGAGAGGCTGGAAAAGGCCGTGGTGCGAGTGCAGGCACGGCGTGCCGAGCGCGCGGCCGGCGGCGGCGCCGGCGGCGGCGCCAGCGGCCCGGCGCCGAACGGCCAGGGCACCGGCTTTGCCCGCGAGTTCTGGGTTCCGAACCGGGGCGAGCTGGCCCGCGTTGCCGTGGCCGACATCGACCGGATCGAGGCAGAGCGGGATTATATGCGGCTGCACGCCGGCAACCGAAGCTGGCTGATCCACGAGACCATCGGCGCCCTGGAAGCGCGGCTGGATCCGGCGATGTTTCTGAGGCTGCACCGTTCGTCAATCGTGCGGCGCGACCGGATCGTGCGGCTGGCGCACGACGGCCAGGGCAATTGGGCGGCGGAGCTGGACGACGGCCAGCAACTGCGGATCGGCCGGACCTATCTGGCGAGCGTGAGGGCGAGCGTCACGCGGGGGTGATCGGGGCTTCGGCGCGGACCCGCTCGGCGAAGGCTCCTCGGGCACCTCTGCCCGCAAGCGCGACCGCGCGCCGGCGGCAATCCGCCGAACGTTGCAGAGCAACAAGCAAAACAGCCCGCCCCCTTGGGCGGGAGCGGGCCAGTTGGGACTGACTTTGGAAAAGGTTCAATTGGTACCGGCGGGCGCCCGCTGGTTCGAGGCGAGCTGGTCGGACTGGGCGCGGGCGACCAGCACATCGCGCCGGGCCGAAGCAGCGGCGATGGCGGCCTTCTGGCAGCTTGCACGGTCCGACAGCTGGCGGAGATCGCGGTAGTCGGTGGGGGCGCAGACCGTCTTGGCGGCGGCCTGAAGGCGCTTGTCGAGCAGGGCGAGATCGGCCGGGTTTGCCAGGTTGAGGCCTGCTGCGTTCACTTCTGCAGTGCGGTGCGTCGCGACCATCGGGACATCGCCGGCGAAAGCAGCGGTCTGCAGGAAGGTCATGGCAACCGCGGCAAGGGCGGCCATCGGAACGAAGGTGCGGGTGGCGAACATGGGTTTTCTCCTGTTGGGCGAAGTGGATCTCGGTCGGTGCTGCCGGGGGTTCGAGAGGGGGATGACCCCCCGGCAGCACCATGGGTCGCTTTTGCCGCCGCTGCGGGCCGCCGTCGCGCCCCGGTCGACCGGCGTCGTGCAGGGTTCGGCAAGGGCCATCTGCTTCGACGAACGCCATCTGTGGGTCGATGAACGGCGGGGTGGGGCCGTGTGGCACGCCGAGTCGGCGGCTGCCTTGTCTCAGGCGATGCTTGCTTTATGGGGCTCGGGCATGACCGCCGCGCCGCCCCCGCCCGAAGTTCGCCATGTAACGAGTCGCAAGGTGGCGTGCGACGGCGATGAGGGTGCGCTGGGGCATCCGCGCGTCTGGTTGCAGATCGACGAGCGCGGCTATGTCGATTGCCCCTATTGCGACCGGCGCTTCATCCTGGACGGCGACAGCCTCGTAGATCACCACTAGCGCATCACCACTAACAGACAGGTTTGCGGCCGCCGGCCACGGCCCTATCTTCGGCGCCATCACGAACGAGGGAGAGCGTCGACATGACCATCGCATCGGATGCCATCGCCCGCGATACTGCGGCCATGCAGGACGTGCTCGACCGTCAGCGCGCGGCTTTCACCGCCGAGCTGCCGGTGGGTGCTGCCGTGCGAAAAGACCGACTGCAACGCGCGCTGAAGCTGATCCTCGACCATAAGGACGGCTTCGTGAAGGCGCTCAGCGACGATTTCGGCCACCGCTCTGCCGAGATGACGCAGGTGACCGATATCATGGCGTCGGTAAAACCGTTGAAGCATGCGCTGAAACATCTGGACGAGTGGATGAAGCCGGAGAAGCGCAAGCTCGACTTCCCGCTGGCGCTGCTGGGCGCGAAGGCGATGGTGGAATATCAGCCAAAGGGCGTGGTCGGGATCATCGCGCCGTGGAATTTCCCGGTGAACCTCACATTCTCGCCGCTGGCGGGCGTCCTGGCGGCGGGCAACCGGGCCATGATCAAGCCTTCGGAGTTCACGCCGGCCACCTCCGAGCTGATGAAGACCGCGTTCGCGCAATATTTCGACGAAGCCGAGATCGCGGTGGTGGTGGGCGGGCCCGAGGTGGGCCAGGCTTTCTCCGCGCTGGCGTTCGACCATATGATCTTCACCGGCGCGACGTCGATCGGGCGCCATGTGATGGCGGCGGCGGCGAAGAACCTGGTTCCGGTCACGCTGGAGCTGGGCGGTAAATCGCCCACGATCATCGGCCGCTCCGCCGATGTGGCGCAGGCTACCGAGCGGGTCGCGATGGGGAAGCTGATGAATGCCGGGCAGATCTGCCTGGCTCCTGACTATCTCCTGGTGCCGAAGGAAAGCGAGCACGCGGTTGTGGCGGGGCTGCAGGCGGCGACCGCGAGGATGTACCCGACGCTGCTGGCCAACGACGATTACACCAGCGTGATTTCGAAGCGGCACCGCGACCGGCTGGAAGCGCATATCGAGGATGCCCGGGCGAAGGGCGCCGAAGTGATCGAGGTGAACCCGGGCAACGAGGATTTCTCCAGGCAGAACACCAACAAGATGCCGCTGACCCTGATCCGCAATCCCACCGACGAAATGACGGTGATGCAGGAAGAGATTTTCGGCCCGGTGCTGCCGATCAAGACCTACGATCAGGTGGACGAGGCGATCGCCTATGTGAACGGTAAGGACCGGCCGCTGGGTCTTTACTGGTTCGGCACCGACGCAGCCGAGGAGCGGCGCGTGTTGGACCGTACCATCTCGGGCGGGGTGACGGTGAACGACGTTCTGTTCCATGTGAGTGCCGAGGACCTGCCGTTCGGCGGAATCGGGCCTGCGGGCATGGGCAATTACCACGGCGCCGACGGGTTCCGGACATTCAGCCACGCCAAGAGCATCTACAAGCAGCCGAAGATGGACCTGGCGGGGATGGCCGGCTTCAAGCCGCCTTATGGGGAGAAGACGCGGAAAGCGTTGGCGCGGGAGATCAAGGCGTAGCGAGCTGTGGCCTGGAGGAAAATCGCTCAGCGATTTTCGGAAGGTCCGCAGACTCCGCGAAGCCCGGCCGGCGTGGGTTCCGGCAAACCGATCGGGCGGCTTTGCCGACCCGACGGCTTTCTGGAAGAGCCCGACCGACGCGTTCGCCTACCTCGCCAGCGGCGGCGCGAATCTCTCCCGCGCCAGCAGTGCGATCTTGCGCCCCATCTCCTGCCCGGCTTCGTTCGAGAAGCGGAAATGCATGCCGCCCTGGATGCGGGCGAGGCTGGTAGCGGCCCGGAAGCTCGGCCAATCGGGAAAGACCATGCCGGCCGTCCAGGGCATGCTGTCCGACGCGACGGTGATGGGCCCCCTGGTTTCGGGCTCCAGCAAAGTCGCGATCAGGCCCGACGCGATGCAGTGGCCGCACGGATATTCAGGGTGGTTGGGCGTGGTCAGCACGGGTTCCCACAGTGGATCGCGCGTCGTGGCCGGATTGTCGTCGCGATCGGCGTTGCGGATGGCGTTCCACGGGCGCCAGGCCTGGTACTTCATCTTGGCGGCGGCAGTGGCGGCGTTGCTGTCGTGCTGGGCCATTCGCACCAGCGCCCAGAATCGGGCGCGATCGACCAGTCTCGGCTTCGCCGCCGCGGCTCGCTCGATCATCGGGTCCATGTTGAACCCGCCCAGAAAGCTGGCGAGCGTCTTCGCCAGCGGTGTGGCGCCCGGCTGGTCGATGCCACCCAGCGTGCGGGTCTCGTTCAGGTCGCGGGCGTAGCGCTCGCTGGTCAGCGCAGGCGGCGCGGGGGGCATGACCTCGTCGAACGATTTCAGGAACAGGGGCTGCGCGCGGAGCGCCCATGGCGCCATCAGGCTGGGCATCGGGGGGGCGAACTCGCCGGGGGCGCTGCGCGGCCGATAGGGTTCGGGTTCGGCGCCCGCGAACAGGTTCCGCTTCAGGACAGCGGCCGCAGTGTCTGTTCCGAGGGCAATGCCCGCGCTCCGTTCGGCGCTGTCCGGGATCGACGCGAGCGATAGCTCGAGCGCCTGGTCCAGCCGGACACGCTCGGCCGGCAACAGCGAGACGAGAACGTCATGGGCTGCCTGCGCAACGGCGGCTTCGCCCGAGGCGCCGGGGGCGGGGGCAAGCCCGAGCCAGCTGCGGTAGCGGGGGTCGGCACGGTTGGCCGCTTCGAACGCGGCAAGGGCGACCAGCGCGGGGGCGCTGCGCTGGGTCTGGTCCTGCTGGGGCGGAGCCAGGGAGGGCCGCCCGTCCGGAGACCGCCCGGCAAGCTCGACCCAGCCCGAAACGATGTCGGCCGAGGCCGGCGCGGCGGCCATCAGCAGCGCCGCAAGACCCGCGAGAAATGATGTGCGCATGATCGTCCCCGCTGGTTTTCACCGAAAGGTTAACACAGCGAGGCCGGCATTCACACCAGGTCGTCGGGGATGAACCAGGCCGGGCGGCCGAAGCGGCGGACGCGGGCGTAGCGGTAGGGGAGGACGAACCCCTGGCGGTCTGGCGGGTCCTTCAGGACATTGGTGTCGGCGGTTTCGCGCCAGAGCGGCAGGCCGTTCCCGGGCGCCGGCAGCGTTGCGGGCGGCAGGTCCAGCAGCTGGCCCCACAGCTTGCGGCGCATCGCCTCGATCCCGGCCGGGTCTTCCCACAGCACGCCGAACTCCGAATCCCAGCCGAAGCTGCGGCCGTTGATGTTGGCGCTGGAGACGAGCGCATGGGTGTCGTCGGCGACCAGCATCTTGGCGTGAACATAGATCATGCCGGCCTGGAAAGCGGCGCCCCGGTCCGCAACCAGCTCCTTTTCCTCGTCGGTCAGCGGCGCCTTGCGGCCCAGCGCGAACAAGCCCAGGCGGGGGCCGAGCGCGCGGCGCAGCTTGCCCAGCGCCCGGGCCTGCAGCCATTCGCCGTGGCGGTGGGCGGGGTTTTCGCCATGGCCTTCGAACGCCACTTCGTCCGGCGCCTGGGGCAGCAGAATGATGACTTCGAGGCCGGGGTTGCGCCGCGCGGCTTCCACGATCCAGCCTGCGGCACGGCGCGAGCGGAAGAACTGCGCCTCGATATAGAGCATCCGGCGTGCGGCGAAGATCAGGTTGCGGTGCGCCTGCATCAGCTCGCGGATGTGGCGGCTGGGGCCCAGGGCGAACAACCGACGCGAGCGGCGCGAGAGGGTGCGGAGCAGTTGCGCCCGGGCCGGGCCATCCGCCAGCTCGTCGGGAACGCCCCCGGGCTCGGGCATCGCATCCAGCGGGTCGATCACCAGCTCGCGGTCGGAGCCGGTGAGCCAGTGGCTGGTGATCTCGCGGAATCGCGGCAACTCCGCGTTCCACAGACGCCGGAAATGTTCGGCGGCGTCGCCGGCCGCCGGGCCCTCCACCTTGACCGAGATATCGTGCCACGTCTCCGGCGCCGGCTGCACATAGCGTCTGGTTTCCCAGCGCCGCTCGTCGACGTCCAGCCCGCCCACGATCGCGACCGTGCCGTCCAGCACGGCGAACTTGTGATGGTGGGTGGCGGGCCACATGCGGGGTGGGGGGCCGCGGTGGAAGCGCGGCTTGCCCTCGCTTGCCTTCACATAGCGCCAGAGGCCGGGGCGAACGGCGAGAAGCTCCTCGATGTCGCCACCGGCCTGGGCGAATTCCCGCACGAGCTTCCTCAGGACGAACCCCATCGGCAGGCGAAGCAGCTGGCGCCAGGCCCAGCCCAGCTCGCCCTCGTGCTGGCTGACGATGATCTCGAAGCGTTCGCGGTCGGGCTCGGGCAGGTCCTCCAGCATGTCGCGCAGCGCCCGGAAGCTCGACCAGCTGGAGGCATGAAGCTGATGCGCCAGTGTCGGCTCGAAATCCGTCAGCAGAATGCGCACGGTGGCGCCCTCGCCGATCTTCGCGTGCAGCAGCTGGCGCCAGTCGGCATGGCCGGCCGCCCCGGCTTCGGGCGAGCGCGTTCGTGTCAGCGGGTCGAACACGCGGAACGCCAGGAAGATGGTGCGCCGGGCGCCGAGCACGAGGCGCTCCAGCTCGGGATACATTTCGGCCGCCAGAATCAGCGGCGTGATGCGGCTGCCCGTGCGGACCGGGAAGGGCCGGTCCGTCGGCGGGGATTGCCGCCGCGGGCCGTGATCGGGGGAGAGGAACGGGGGCTGCATCTGCGCTGCTTGTGGCAGGGATCGGTTGCGGTTGCGAGAGGGGCTGTCCAGGTGCGGGCCGGTGCCGCCTCCGACGAAGTCGGCTGGCGATCCTCCTTCAGGCCGATGCCACGCGCAGCCGCACGCCGACCGAAGCGCCCTCGGTCGAGCTGCCTTCCATCTCCTGCTCCAGCACCATGTCGGCGCGCCAGTCATTGCCGCCCATCACCGGGCGACCTTCGATTTCCAGCGCTGCGGCCTCCACCATTCGAACTTGTGCCAGCAAGCCTTCGGCCTCGCCCTTCAGCACCAGCCGGAGCACCCAGGCGAGGCCGGCCTTCTGGTCCGCGACATGGCGGCCGGTCATCTTCGAGACATCGGGCACGGGCGACATCGAGCGGATGTGAATCGACAGGCTCGGCCCTTCGCCGACCGGCACAGTGCCGAGCGAAACCGGGTGGTGCAGCGCCTCCGACAGGCGGGCGGCGAGCGCGGCAAGGGCATCGGTGGCGCTCATGCGGAGAGGACCTTCTGCTTCAGTTCGGTCTTCACGATCTTGCCGTTCGCATTGCGCGGAAGCGGCGCGTCGTGGATGTGGATCGCAACCGGCACCTTGAAACGGGCCAGCCGCCCGGCGACGAAGGCCTGCAAGGTGGCGGCGTCGACCGTGTGGCCGGGCTTCGTGCTGACGAAGGCGACCGGCTCCTCGCCAAGCACCTGGTGCGGCCGGCCAACGAGTGCTGAATCCATGACAGCGGGGTGTTCGCAGAGCACGCCTTCTACCTCGACGCAGTAGATGTTCTCGCCGCCGCGGATCAACATGTCTTTGGCGCGGTCGACGATGGCGATGAAGCCCTCCTCGTCGATTCGCGCCAGGTCGCCGGTGCGGACCCAGCCGTCCGGAAAGGTCTCGGCGGTTGCCTCGGGCTTGTTCCAATAGGCTTTCACGATGTTGGGCCCGAAGCCGTAGAGTTCGCCCACCTCGCCGGGCGGCAGCACCGTGCCGTCTGGCCCGCGCACTTCGGCGTCGCACACGGCGCAGGGCGGGCCGGCGCTGTCGGGACGGTTCAGATAATCCTCGCCGACATGGCTGGAGAAGGTGGCGCTCGTTTCCGTCATGCCCCAGCCATTGCCCGGCTGGGTGATAGTGCCGATCTGGCGCACCAGCTCGGGCGCGCTAGGGGCGCCGCCGTAGCTGATCGATTCAAGCGACGAAATATCGTACTTCGCCCGATCCGGATGAGTGAGCAGCTGCCACGCGATGGTCGGGACGCCGCCGGCCGATGTGATCCGCTCGCGTTCGATCAGCGCCAGCGCCTCGCCGGCGTCGAACTTGCGCTGCATCACGATCTTGCCACCGCCGACGAGGATCGGATTCAGGATCGCGTGGCTGCCGGTGGCGTGGAAGAAGGGGACCGACAGCAAAATCGATTTCTGCGGGGTGGCCGGATCGGGAACAGGGGGGGGTTCCCCACGCCGCAGAAAGGCTCGCGCCGCCGCGAACGGGGTCGCCATCACGTTGCAGCAGATGTTGCGGTGGGTGCCAAGCGCGCCCTTCGGTTTTCCCGTGGTGCCGCTGGTGTAGAAGATCGTCGCGTCGTCCTCGGGCGACAGGAACGGCGCCGGCGTGGGCCGGTCGGGCAGGTCGGCCCAGTTTTCGGGGGCGCCGATCACGGCTTCGAGAGACCGAACGCCGCCGCGGCAGGTGAGGACGTGCTTCAGGGCGGGCAGGGCGCCGAGGTGCGGGGCAATCCGCTCGAACCGCTCGGCATCGGCCACCAGCGCGACTGCGCCCGAATCGGCAAGGCCATATTCCAGCTCGGCGCCGGTCCACCAGGCGTTGAGCGGAGTGACGATGGCCCCCACCAGATGCCCGGCGTAGAAAGCGACCGGCCATTCCGGCAGATTGCGCATCACGACGGCGATTCGGTCTCCGGCCGCGATTCCGATCGCGCGGAAATGCTTTGCCAGCGCAAGGGTGGCGCGAGCGAAGGCCTCGAACGTAACCCGCTCGCCTTCGTGGACCAGGAAGATGCGGTCGCCGTGCGCCCGGCCAGCGGCGAAGCAGTGCTGCAGGGTGGGCGGCGCGTTCTTCCACACGCGCGTCGGGCGGCCCCGGATGACAACGGTCTCCATCTCGAACGGGGCGCCGGGCGCCGTCAGCAGGGCATGTGCCTGAGCGATCGACATCGCCGGCCAAGTCGTCGTCATTTCCGTCCTCCCGGGTCCGTTAAACGACAGGCCGGCGCCTCTCGCAATCCCCCGCGTTGGCGGCTAGGGCCGGTTGCATGGCCAATCCGCCGCATCTGACCCTCATCGACGGCTCGGGGTTCATCTTCCGGGCCTATCACCGGCTGCCCCCGCTCACCGACCCGCAGGGCACGCCGGTGGGCGCGGTGTTCGGCTTCACGTCGATGTTGTGGAACCTGATCGAGGCGGCGCGGAAATCGCCCGAGGATGATTATCTCGCCGTGATCCTGGACGCCGGAAAGCAGAGCTTCAGGAACGAGCTGTTCGACGGCTACAAGGCGAACCGGCCCGATCCGCCCGAGGACCTGCTGCCGCAGTTCCCGCTGATCCGCGATGCCGTGTGCGCGCTGGGGGTGCCGTGCATCGAGAAGGCCAATTACGAGGCCGACGACCTGATCGCGAGCTATGCCGAGGCGGGCATCGCGGCGGGCATGACGGTGACGATCGTCAGCTCCGACAAGGACCTGATGCAGCTGGTGCGGCCCGGGCTCAGCCTGCTGGACACCATGCAGAACAAGCGCTTCGGCGAGGCCGAGGTAACGGAGAAATGGGGCGTGACGCCAACCCAGCTGGCCGAGGTGCTGGCCCTGATGGGGGACAGTGTCGACAATATTCCGGGCGTGCCCGGCGTCGGGCCCAAGACGGCGGCCGAGCTGGTGAATTCGTTCGGGACGGTGGAAGGCGTGCTCGCCAACCTTGACGCAATCAAGAAGCCGAAGCTGCGGGAAAATCTGGCGCTGCACGCCGGGAACGCCCGGATGTCGCGCGTGCTGGTGGAGCTGAAGCGGGACATGCCGCTCGATCCAGGGCTCGATGCGCTGAAGCTGGACGAAAGCGAGAAGCCCGAAGAACGCGCCGCGCTGGCCGCCTTCCTGGCAAAGCACGGGTTTCGCAGCCTGCTCGCCAAGCTGGGCGACCTAGGGCGGAGCGCGGCGGAGACGATTGCCAAGCCGCAGGTGGAGGAGGGCGCCCCCGAGGACCCCCCCTTCGATCATGATGCCTATGAGACCGTCGTCACGATCGACCGGCTGAGGGCCTGGTGCGACGAGGCGCGGGCGCTGGGGCTGGTTGCGTTCGACACCGAGACGACGAGCCTGGACGCGACCCGGGCCGAGCTGGTCGGGTTCAGCCTCGCGACGGTGCCGGGGCGGTCCTGCTATGTGCCGCTGGGACATGTGGCGGGGGAGGGCTTGCTGGCCGAGCGGGTCGAGCAGCTGGCAATGGCAGACGCGCTGCCGATGCTGAAGACGCTTCTGGAAGACCCGGGCGTGCTGAAGGTCGGGCAGAATCTGAAGTACGACATGGTGGTAATGGCGGCGCACGGGATCGGAATTGCCCCGTTCGACGATACCATGCTGCTGTCCTATGCGACGGCCGGCGGGCTGTTCGGCGGGCACGGGATGGACGAGCTTTCGCAGCGCCATTTGGGGCACAGCCCGATCGCCTACAAGGATGTGACCGGAACGGGCAAGGCGCGGCACTGCTTCAGCCAGGTGCCGGTCGGCAAGGCCACCTGCTATGCCGCCGAAGACAGCGACATCGCGATCCGGCTGTGGGGTAAGCTGAAGCCGAAGTTGTGGCGCGACCGGGTCACGCGGGTTTACGAATGGTGCGACCGGCCGCTGGTGCCGGTGCTGGCCCGGATGGAGCTGGCCGGCGTGAAGGTGGACCGGGCCGAGCTGTCTCGCATGTCTGCCGAGTTCGCCGGTGAAATGGCGCGGCTGGAGGCGGACGTGCACGCGCTGGCGGGGCAGCCGTTCACGCTGGGCAGCCCGAAGCAGCTGGGGGACATATTGTTCGAGAAGCTGGGCCTGCCGGGCGGCAAGCGCGGCAAGAGCGGACAATATTCGACCGATGTGACCGAGATGGAGCGGCTGGCGGCGGATGGCGTGCCGATCGCGCGCAAGTTGCTGGACTGGCGGCAGGTTTCCAAGCTGCGCTCGACTTACACCGAGGCTTTGCAGCAGCAGATCAACCCGGCGACCGGGCGGGTCCACACCAGCTATTCGATGGCGGTTGCCTCCACCGGTCGGCTGGCGTCGACCGACCCCAATCTGCAGAACATCCCGATCCGAACCGAGATGGGCCGCCGCATCCGCGACGCGTTCGTCGCCGAGCCCGGCCATGTGATCCTGGCCGCAGACTATAACCAGATCGAGCTCCGGCTGATGGCGCATATCGCCGAAGTGCCCGAGCTGGCCGCGGCCTATGCACGCGGCGACGACATCCATGCGTTGACGGCGCGGCAGATCTTCGGGCTTGCCGTCGACGCGCCGGTGGACCGGGAGTTGCGGAGCCGGGCCAAGACCATCAACTTCTCGATCATCTACGGCATCTCGGCGTTCGGGCTGGCGCAGCGGCTGGGGATCGATCGCCGCGAGGCCGGCGACTTCATCGAGCGCTATCTGGCGCGCTATCCCGGCATCCGCCGCTATATGGCGGAAACCATCGCCAAGGTGCGCGAGGACGGGTTCGTGACCACGCTGTACGGCCGGCGCATCCATGTGCCGCTGATCCGATCGAAAGTGCAATCCGAACGTGCCGGGGCCGAGCGCGCGGCGGTGAACGCGCCGGTGCAGGGAAGCGCGGCCGATATCATCAAGCGGGCAATGGTGCGGATGGAGCCGGCGCTTGCGGCGGCCGGGTTGACTGGCACGCGCATGTTGCTTCAGGTGCACGACGAACTGGTGTTCGAGGTTGCGGAAGCGGAGGTTGCCGACGCGGCCCGGATCATCCGCGAGGTGATGGAAACGGCGCACCGGCCGGCACTCGCGCTCAGCGTTCCGCTCGGCGTGGAGATCGGAACCGGCGTGAACTGGGGAGCAGCACATTGAAGACGCTTGTGATCGTGTCGGGCCTGATCCTGGCCAGCTGTGCGACGGCCCAGACGCCGGTGCAGACGCCGGTGCCGCCGCCGGTGCAGACGGCTGTGCAGCCGCAGGTGCAGACAGCGCCGTCGAACGCGCAAGGGCAGGTTGTGATCGGGGGGGACCAGACGCCGGTCGCGCCGCTGGTCGATCCCAGAACCTTCATCTGTTCGGACGGGCACAGGGCCGTGATCGACCATGATCGCCCGGCCGGCATCCTGCGCGTGCAGCGCGGGGGCGAGATGCTCGCCTTGCAGGAGCAGGTCGGCCGCACGCCGCCCCGCTTCGTCACCGGATCGGACGGGCTGGACCTGGACGGGGGGACCGCCACGATCCTCCGCGGCTTCGGCGACAGGGCGACACCGGTTGCGACCTGTGGCGAAATTCCCGCCCAGCCGACCCGCGGACTGATCTGGGGAACGCTGACCAAGCTGGACCGGACGGCCCTGCCGGAGGGCACACGTGCCAAGGTGCTGCTGGTGGATGCCGCCCGCGCCGATGCACCGGCGGTTGAGATCGCGTCCACCGCGATTACAACGCGCGGCAATCAGGTGCCGCTGCACTTCAGGCTCGCCTATGGGGCCGATGCCGTGGTTCCGCGCAGCCGGACCTACCGGCTGCAGGGCCGCATCGAAGGGGCCGATGGCAAGTTGATGTATATCACCGACACTGCGACCTTCGTGCTGGAAGGGGCGGAGCCGCAACCGCCCGTCGAGCTGCGGCTGGTGCGGGCGTCAGGGCAATAACGATCCTCTTGGAACCGTGTCATGCCAGCGAAGGCTGGCATCTCCCACTGCAGCGCATGTGGCCAGCGGGGGGATGCCAGCCTTCGCAGGCATGACAGGATTCTTGGGAATTCCGCACGGGGGGGTGGTTGTCGCACAGCCGGT
>JANPJJ010000099.1:0-8548 GCA_031425455.1 Sandaracinobacter sp.
TTCTCGATGTACCCGGGCCTGACCCAGGGCGCGATCAGCTCGATCCACGTCGCCGGCTCCGAGGATCAGAAGCGCACCTGGCTCCCCAACATGATCGCCGGCCATTGGACCGGCACGATGAACCTGACCGAACCGCAGTGCGGCACCGATCTCGGCCTGATCAGCACCCGCGCCGAGCCGCAGCCGGACGGCAGCCACCGCGTCACCGGCACCAAGATATTCATCTCGTCCGGCGAACATGATCTCGCCGAAAACATCATCCACCTGGTGCTGGCGAAAACACCCGGCGCGCCCGACAGCGTGAAGGGAATCAGCCTGTTCATCGTCCCCAAGTTCCTGGTCAACGACGACGGCAGCCTGGGTGCCCGCAACGCCGTCACCTGCGGCTCCATCGAGCACAAAATGGGAATCCACGCCAACTCCACCTGCGTGATGAACTACGACGGCGCCACCGGCTACCTCGTCGGCGAGGAAAACAAGGGTCTGAAGGCCATGTTCATCATGATGAACGTGGCGCGGCTCGGCGTCGGCGGCCAGGGCCTTGCACAGTCGGAAGTCGCCTATCAGAACGCTGCTGCCTACGCCCGCGACCGGCTGCAGGGCAGGGCGCTCACCGGCGCTAAAAACCCGGGCGCCAGGGCCGATTCCATCCTCGTCCATCCGGACGTCCGCCGTATGCTGATGGATGCCCGCGCCTTCAACGAAGGCGCCCGCGCCCTGTGCCTCTGGGCCGCGCTCCAGGCCGATCTCGCGCACAAGGCGGAAACGCCGGAACAACGCGAGGCCGCCGACGATCTGCTGTCGCTGCTCACGCCCGTCATCAAAGCCTATCTCACCGATGAGGGATATGCCCATGCCACCAACGCCCAGCAGGTGTTCGGCGGCCATGGCTATGTGCAGGAATGGGGGATGGAGCAGTTCGTCCGCGATGCCCGCATCGCAATGATCTACGAGGGCGCCAACGGCATCCAGGCGCTCGATCTGGTCGGCCGCAAGCTGGCCCAGAACGGCGGCCGGGGCATGCGCGGCTTCCTTGCCCTGGTGGACGGCGTGATCGCCGACGGCCGCGCCGACCCGCGCACCGCGCCGCGCGCCGAGGCGCTGGCGCAAGCCAAGGCGAAGCTGGAAGGCGCGACGATGTGGCTGATGCAGAACGGGCTTTCCAACCCCGACAATGCCGGCGCCGGGGCGACACCCTATCTTCGGCTGATGGCGCTGGTGCTGTTCGGCAATTTCTGGCTGATGATGGAAAAGGCCAGCCACGAAGCCCTGGCACACGGGGCCGAGGACCCGGCCTTCTATGAAGCCAAGCTGCTGACGGCAAAGCACTTCTTCGAACGCCAGCTCCCCCAGGTGCATGGCCTTGCCGCCCAGGTGGAGGCCGGCGCCGCCACCCTGATGGCCTTTCCCGAAGACCAATTCTGACTTTTGCGCCAGCTTGCCCGGCTGTAGGGCAGGCGTAACGAACAGCCGACCTTGGGAGACACATGATGGCCGAAGCCTTTATCTACGACGCCGTGCGGACCCCCCGCGGCAAGGGCCGCAAGGACGGCAAGTTGCACGAGATCACGCCCGTCCAGCTCGCCACGCAGATGTTGCAGGCGATCCGCGACCGCACGCAGATCGACACGGCGCACGTCGATGACGTGGTGCTCGGCTGCGTGTCCCCGGTGGCCGAACAGGGCGCCGACATCGCTCGCACCGCGGTCCTCAACGCCGACTATGCGCAAACCACCGCCGGCGTGCAGATCAACCGCTTCTGCGCCTCGGGCCTGGAAGCCGTGAACATGGCCGCCGCCAAGGTGATCGCCGGGGAAGCCGAATTTGCGATCGGCGGCGGCGTCGAGAGCATGAGCCGCATTCCGATGGGCTCGGACGGTGGGGCCTGGCCGATGGACCCGGCGGTTGCCTTCAAGACCTATTTCGTGCCGCAAGGCGTTAGCGCCGACCTCATCGCCACCAAGTTCGGTTTCTCGCGCGACGATGTCGATGCTTATGCCGTCGAGTCTCAGAAACGCGCCGCAACCGCCTGGACAGAGGGCCGGTTCAAGAACAGCGTGATTCCGGTGAAGGACGTGATCGGCGAAACCGTACTGGACCATGACGAATATATGCGGCCCCAGACCGACATGCAGTCGCTCGCCAGCCTGTCGCCTGCGTTCCAGGGCATCGGCGAACAGATGCCCGGCTTCGACGCCATCGCCCTGATGCGCTACCCGGAGATCGAGCGCATCCACCACGTCCACCATGCCGGCAACTCGTCCGGCATCGTCGACGGCGCCGCGGCCGTCCTGCTCGGCAACAAGGAGATCGGCGGCAAATTCGGCCTGAAGCCCCGCGCCCGCATCAAGGGCATGGCCTCGATCGGCTCCGAGCCGGCGATCATGCTGACCGGTCCTGCCGACGTCACCTCCAAGCTGCTGAAGCGCCTGGGCATGACGGTCGCCGACATCGACCTGTTCGAGCTGAACGAAGCCTTTGCCAGCGTGGTGCTGCGCATGATGCAGGCGCTGGATATTCCAGCGGACAAGATGAACGTGAACGGTGGCGCCATCGCAATGGGTCACCCGCTGGGGGCAACCGGCGCAATGATCCTCGGCACCGTCCTCGACGAGCTGGAGCGCACGGGGAAGGAGACCGCTTTGGTAACGCTGTGTGTCGGCGCCGGCATGGGTACGGCGACCGTTATCGAGCGCATCTGACCGATAAGGGCCCCTCCCCTGAAGCGGAGGAGCCAGAAAGGGACAAAACATGACCGACACCATCGCCCAGATCCTCGACGCCGACGGCATCCTCCTCCTCACCATCGACTGTCCCGGGCTTTCGATGAACGTCATCAACGCCGGCCTCGCAGCCGATCTCGCCGCTGCGGTCGAACGCATCAAATCCGACCCTGCCGTAAAGGGCGCCGTCCTGACCTCGGGCAAAGCCAGTGGGTTCGTCGCCGGGGCCGACTTGAAGGGCATGAACTTCCAGGGCGACGCCGCATCCACCGAAGCCTCCGGCAAGTCGAAGATGGCGCGCCTGTTCGAAGGCGTCTCCGGCCTCCAGACCCTGCTGCGCAGCCTCGAAACCGCCGGCAAGCCGGTCGCGGTCGCGCTGAACGGCCTGGCGCTCGGCGGCGGCCTCGAAATCGCGCTCGCCTGCCACTACCGGGTCGTCGCCGACAATCCGAAGATCGTGCTCGGCCTGCCTGAAGTGCTGGTCGGCCTGTTTCCGGGGGCGGGCGGCACCCAGCGCCTGCCGCGCCTGATGGGCGTGCAGCCGGCGCTGATGTACCTGCTGCAAGGCAAGAACATGAGCCCGCAGGAAGCGCTCGGCTTCGGCGTCGTGCACGAAGTTGCCCCCGCTGCCGAGATCGTCGATCGCGCCAAGGCCTGGGTAAAGGCCAACCCCGCCAAGTTCACCCAGCCCTGGGACGAGAAGAGCTTCAAATTCCCTGGCGGCGCCGGCGCCATGAATGCGAACTTTGCCCAGACTTTCATCGGCGGCAACGCCATGGCGCACAAGCAAAGCCAAGGGAATATGAACCAGATCAAGGCGATCCTGAGCTGCGTTTATGAGGGATCGCAACTTCCGTTCGACACCGCGCTTCGGCTCGAATCGAAATATTTCGCCAAGGTCGTGGCCGATCCGCAGTCTTCCAACATGATCCGTTCGCTGTTCGTCTCCAAGCAGGCCGCCGAAAAAGGCGCCCGCCGGCCGAAGAATGTGCCGCCGATGAAGTCGCAGAAGATCGGCATGCTCGGCGCGGGCCTGATGGGCGCCGGCATCGCCATGGTCTCGGCCCAGGCCGGAATCGAGGTTGTGCTGCTCGATCGCGACCAGGCGGCCGCCGACAAGGGCAAGCAATACACCGCCGACCGCCTCGCCAAGCGCAAGACCGCGCCCGACAAGGCGGCGGAAATACTGGGCCGCATCCACGCCACCACCGACTATGCCGATCTGAAGGGCTGCGACCTCATCATCGAGGCCGTGTTCGAAACCCGGGAGATCAAGGCAGACGTGACGAAGGCGACCGAGGCGGTCGTCGGCGCCGGCACCATCTTCGGCTCCAACACCTCCACCCTCCCGATCACCGGCCTCGCCGAGGCCTGGTCGAAGCCCGAGAACTTCGTCGGCATCCACTTCTTCTCGCCGGTCGAGAAAATGCCGCTCGTCGAGATCATTGTCGGCAAGAAGACCGGCCCTGAAGCCATTGCGAAGGCTTTGGATTATGTGGCGCAGATCCGAAAGACCCCGATCGTCGTCAACGACAGCCGCGGCTTCTACACCAGCCGCTGCTTCGGCACTTTCGTGCAGGAGGGCCTCGCCATGCTGGGCGAAGGCGTCACCCCCGCCCTCATCGAAAATGTTGCGAAGCAGATGGGCATGCCGGTGGGTCCGCTGGCCGTGAATGACGAAGTCGGGCTCGATCTCAGCCACAAGGTCGCGCAGCAGACCAAGAAGGACCTGGGCGACGCCTACAAGGGTGGTCCCGGTGAGCGCGTTATCGAGAAGATGATGGAGCTGGGACGGCACGGCCGCAAGAACGGCAAGGGCTTCTACGCCTACCCCGAGGACGGCAGCCCCAAGCATCTCTGGCCCGAGCTGTCGGCACAGTTCCCGGTCTCGGCCAGCCAGCCCGCACCGGCCGAGGTGAAGGAGCGCCTGCTCTATCGCCAGCTCGTCGAAACCGCGCGCTGCTTTGCCGAGGGCGTGCTGGAAACGCCCGAGGACGGCGATCTCGGCGCGATCTTCGGCTGGGGCTTCATGCCACAATCCGGCGGCCCGTTCAGCGCGATGGACACCATCGGCCTGGAAACCGTGGTGCAGACGCTCGATCGCCTGGCCCAGCAGCACGGCGAGCGGTTTGCGCCGCCGCAATCGCTGCGCGACATGGCGGCCGCGCGCGAAACCTTCTACGGCAACGCCGCGAAAAAGGCCGCCTGAGATGGCATTGCGCACCCCCATCTGCGACAGGCTCGGCGTCGAGCATCCGATCCTGCTCGCCGGGATGGGGGGTGTTTCCTACGCCGAAGTCTGCGCGGCCGTTTCCAATGCCGGCGGCTTCGGCTCGCTCGGCATGGCCGGCGTCAGCCCGCGCATGATCGAGGCGCAGATGCAGCAGGTGCGCGCTCTCACCGACAAGCCGTTCGGCGTCGATCTCCTCGCCGCCCAGCCCGAAAGCCTGACCGCCGCAGTCGACATCATCATCGCGAACGGCGCCAGGGCCTTTATCGCCGGTCTCGGCGTGCCGTACCCGATTGTCAAACAGCTGAAAGACAATGGCATATTGGTGATGGCGATGGTCGGCAAGGTCGATCACGCCCGCAAGGCCGAACAGGCCGGCTGCGACGCCGTCATCGCCCAGGGCACCGAAGGCGGCGGCCACACCGGTGCGGTCGCTTCGGTCGCGCTTTGGCCGCAAGTCGTCGACGCCGTGAAGATCCCGGTGATCGCCGCGGGCGGCCTTTACGACGGGCGCGGCCTCGCTGCTGCCCTCGCGCTGGGCTGCCAGGGCGTCTGGATGGGCACCCGCTTCATCGCCAGCACCGAAGCCCATGCCGGCCAGCCCTACAAGGACGCGATTGTCGCCATGAGCGAGGCCGACACCGTCGTCTCGCGCGGCTTTACCGGCAAGACGCTGCGTGCCATCCGCAACAAGACCACCGACGAATGGGCGACCAAACAGGCCCAACCCTTCCCGATGCAGGTGATGGATTCGGTCCAGCACAACCGGCTCGGCCCGATTTCGGGCCTTTTGGAGGTCGATCCCGATACCCAGTGCCTCGCGGCCGGGCAGGGCGGCGGCGGCATCCACGAAATCCTCAGCTGCGCCGAAATCGTGTCGCGCACGCTGGCGGAAGCGCGAGCGACTCTGGGCAGGATCGGCGCACTGGCGGCCTGAGCCACCTCGTAAAAGCCGGATCAGCACCCCGGCCAGTGTCGCAGCGCCGCCCCAGCAGCGACAGGTCCACACCGAAAATCCACACAGGGTTCAACGGTTCCCGCGCGGCCGAGCCCCGTCAGTCGGCAAGCTTCAGCAATCGCCGGGCCGCAGGCGCCAGCACGGTGCCAAGGTCGTTGCCGCGCTTCAGGGTCTGGCCGGCTTCCCCGATCAGGCTGTACTGCCCCTGCCTGGCGCTCAGCGCCGGGTCTTTCACCAGCCTGAATTCCGGCCGCTCCGACGCACGGCGGAACGCGGAAAAGGTGGCGCAGTCCCGAGCGAAGGCAATGGCGTAGTCGCGCCATTCGCCGGCCGCCACCATGCGCCCGTACAACTGCATGATCCGGTCCAGCTCGGCGCGATCGAAAACCACCTGGCCGGCGCCAGGCAAGGGTATCACGGTCAAGCGGCTTCACCGCCAGACGTCTTGCGCCCGTCGCGTTCGTCGCGCTCGAAGGCGTCCAGCCGCGCGCGCAGGGCTTCCATCTCGCATTTCAGGATCTCGTACCGCTGCGTAACGGGGTCGAACTTGTCGGAACAGGGCGTGCCATATGGCACGAACGCCGGCGTGTCGGGCACCAGCATCGGAACCGGCTTTGCGGGAATGCCGATCATGGTCGCCCCGGCAGGCGCATCCTTCGTCAGCACGGCATTGGCGCCGATCTTGGCCCCGTCTCCCACGGTGATCGGCCCCAGCACCGCCGCGTGCAGCGAAATGATCACATCATTGCCGATCGTGGGGTGGCGCTTTCCCGCCAGGCCCGTGGTCGGGTTGGTGCCGCCCAGCGTCGCGCCCTGGTAGATCGTCACATTGTCGCCGATGATCGAGGTTTCGCCGATCACCACGAAGCCATGGTCGATAAACAGGTTCCTGCCGATCCGTGCGCCCGGATGGATGTCGATTGCAGTCAGGAAGCGGCTGAAATGGTTCACCATCCGCGCCAGCAGGAATAGGTCGGCGCGATACAGCGCGTGAGCGATCCGGTGGAAGCCGACGGCCCAGACACCCGGATAGGTCAGGATTTCCCAGCGCGATCTTGGCGCCGGGTCGCGTGCGCGGATGCTGGAAAGATAGCCGGTAAGTGCCCCGAACATGCGCATCGCCTTCTTGCCGCTTCGCCCCTTGGTTTTGCAACATAATCCCAAGTGCCGCTCAATTCCAGCCTGCCGGGCAATTCCAGCCTCACAGGCCTTTCGGCGGATCGCCGTCCACCTGCCGGCCGAAAAGCGCCTGTTGACCCCGCATGAGCGCAACTATCTTGCCCCACGCCCGTTCACCTGCCAGCAAGGCGCCCAGATGGATTTGGCGCCCGCACTCTTCAGCAGCGATTTCCTCATCTTCATGGGCGTGGGGTTCCTTGCCCAATTGGTCGACGGGGCGCTCGGTATGGCGTTCGGCATGATCTCGTCCAGCTTCCTTATCTTTCTGGGCGTTCCCCCTGCGGCGGCGTCGGCCGGGGTCCACACGGTTGAGACGATCACCACCGCCGTCTCCGGCACCAGCCATGCCATCGCCAGGAACATTGATTGGAAGCTGTTCGCCCGCATCGCCATCCCCGGCGTCATCGGCGCGGTGCTCGGCGCCTATATCCTCACCAGCGTCTCCGCCGACGTCGCCAAGCCGTTGATCCAGGGCTATCTCGGGTTCCTGGGGCTGTGGCTGGTCTGGCGCGGCGTCCGCCACATCCATGTCGAGCGCCAGCCCCGGATCGTGGAGCCGCTCGGCCTGGCCGGCGGATTCCTCGACGCGGCCGGCGGCGGCGGGTGGGGGGCCATCGTCACCTCCAACCTGATGATCCAGGGCGGTACTCCCCGCAAGGTGATCGGAACCGTGAACGCGGCCGAGTTCTTCGTGACCATCACCGCCGCCATCACCTTCCTGATCGCGCTGGGCTGGGAAGTCGTCACCACCGCCACCCTGGGGCTGCTCGCCGGCGGCGTTATCGCGGCCCCGTTCGGCGCCGTCCTGGCAAAGCGCATCAAGCCCGATTTGCTCGTCACCCTGGTTGGCGTCGTCCTCATCCTCACCAGCGGAGTCGGTCTCTACCGCGCCTTCGCCTGATCGGCCTGCCGTGGCTCTACCTTCCGGGCGGGCGGCATCAGGTTGCAGATATCGGCTCCACCGGCAGGCCTGATGAAAAACCCGTCGTCGCGATTGGCACGCGCCCGAACCCAGGCGGCAAAGGCCGGCGCGTCGCTTCGCATCACCTCGAAGCGGGGCCGCTCGGCTTCGGGCAGGGCAGACGCCAGCCGGACCGACACCAGCGCGACGCGCTCGGCCGGCGTTTCATAGAAGCCCAGCGGCCCGGTTCCGCGCGGCAGCGACGAAAGCTGCTCCATCCCCGCCAGCACCCGCCCGACAATCGCGATGTTGCGGTCCAGATGGCGCGGCCCGTGGCCGATCACCGCGTAAAGCTCCGCGCCGGATCCAGTATCGGGCGGCAGGCCGCGCCCCACGCCCACCATGCCGTAGCAGTGCGGCAGCCAGTGCGCGGCGCCATCGGTCGCAATGGGCCAGCCTCCGGCGTGCCCTACCGTCGCCCCCAATGCAACGGCGAACGGCAGGGCCCCGAAGCCGGCCGGCTTGGCCGGCCGCGCATATACCACCTGCGCCAACGC
>JANPJJ010000100.1:0-15741 GCA_031425455.1 Sandaracinobacter sp.
GCAAGGCGGCGGCCTTTTTCGGCAAATGCTTCGCAACGCGCGAGACCCGCAAGCTTTACTGGGCGGTGGTGGCGGGTGCCGAAGCTGGACGATGCCTTCATTGACCTGCCGATCGGCAAGCAGCCGGGCACCGGTGGCGAAAAGATGGCGGTGGATGAAGCGGAAGGGCAGATCGCCAAATCGCGCTTTCGGGTGATCGACCGGGCGGCGGACCGGGCGGCGTTCGGGGAGATGCAGCCGATGACGGGGCGCACCCACCAGCTGCGGGTGCATGCCGCGGCGACCGGAACCCCGATCGTGGGCGACGGCAAATATGGCGGCGCGGAGGCTTTTCTGACCGGCGGGGTGAGCCGCAAGATGCACCTGCACGCGCGGCGTCTGGTGATCGCGCTGCCCGATGGCGGCGAGCTGGACGTGAAGGCGGACCTGCCGACGCATTTCGCCGAGACGCTGAAGATGCTGGGCTTCGACCCAACCGACGCCGACCTGCCCGATCCGCCGCCGGACCGCGAGGGGCCGCCCAAGCGGCGGCGGATGAGTTCGGCGACGAGCGGTAACCGCCGAGGCGAACGGCGGAGCCGTGCCAGATGACAGACCGCGATCGGCGGGGCCGTGCCAGATGACGGACCGTGAACGGCGGGCCGTGCGCGGTGATGCGGCCGTGAAGCTCGCCGTGTTCGATTGCGATGGGACGCTGGTGGACAGCCAGGCGAACATCATCCGGGCGATGGCGGACAGTTTTGCGCGGATGGGCCTGGCCGAGCCCGACCCGCATGCCGTACGCCGCGTGGTGGGGTTGAGCCTGGTGGAGGCGATGCAGGTGCTGGTGCCGGACGCGACACCCGATCTGCACGCCGGGCTGGCGGAGGACTACAAGCAGGCGTTCCATCGGCTGCGCGCCGACAATCGTCTGGATGCCGAACCGATGTATGCCGGCGTGTCGGACCTGCTGGAGACGCTGGCGGGGGAAGGCTGGCTGCTGGCGGTGGCGACGGGCAAGAGCGACCGGGGGCTGAAGCTGCTGCTGGAGCATCATGGGCTTTACGACCGGTTCGTCAGTTTGCAGACTGCGGATCGGCACCCGTCGAAGCCGCACCCCTCGATGCTGCTGCAGTGCCTGGCGGACGCTGGCGTGGCGGCGGAGCGGGCCGTGATCGTGGGCGATACGGTGTTCGATGTGGAGATGGGCGTAAACGCCGGCGTGCGCGCGATCGGGGTGGACTGGGGATATCACGAGGCGGACGAGCTGGTCGCGGCGGGCGCGGTGGGCGTGGCTCTGGATGCGGCGCACCTGAAGTTGCTCATCGATGGTTGACCCGGGCGACCCACCGAACCCGCGCGATCCAGCCGAGCGGCGGCTCTGGATCATGACCGGGCTCAGGCTGGGCGCGTTCGCCGTCGTGCTGACGGGGTTCTGGCTGGTGGGAACGGCGGCCGCCGACAGGATGCGCACCGCGACAGGCTTGCTCGTGATCCTGGGCGGACTTGTGATCTTCCTGTTCGGGCCCAAGGCGCTGAACCGGCGGTGGCGGGGTTGAAACGGTTCTGGGCCGATGTGGACGTCCTGCCGCTGGACGCCGGGTTCGGCATCGCGCTGGACGGGCGGCCGGTGCGGACACCGGCCGGGGCGCGGCTGGTGCTGCCCGGAGCGGCGCTGGCGGACGCGGTTGCGGCCGAATGGCGGTCTGTGGCGGGCGAGGTGGACCCGCGCGCCATGCCCCTGACAGGGCTCGCCAATGCGGCCATCGACGTGGTGGCGCCCGATCCGGCGGGATTTGCATTCGATGTGGCCCGATATGCCGAAAGCGACCTTCTTTGCTATCGGGCCGACAATCCCGCGCCGCTGGTGGCGCGGCAGGAGGCGGCATGGGACCCACTGCTGCGCTGGGCGGAGGCGCGGTACGATGTGACGTTCCAGACCGCGGCGGGGATCGTGCATGTGGCGCAGCCGGGGGCGACGCTGGCGCGGATCGGGGCTGTGTTCGGGGCGCAAACGACATTCCGGCTGGCGGCGCTTTCGCCACTGACCTCGCTTTCCGGCTCGGCAGTGATTGCGCTGGCGCTGGCGGATGGCAGGCTTGGGGCGGCCGAAGCCTGGGGCGCGGCGATGCTGGACGAGGATTTCCAGACCGAGAATTGGGGCGAGGACTCCCTGCGAACCGCGAGCCGGGCGAACCGCTGGGCACAGTTTGAGGCGGCAGCCGAGTTCCTGCGCCTGGGCTGAGGCCGGGCGCCTCCGCGCTTTTGCGCTTGACGGGCGCGGTGGCGGCGCGATGAGGAGCGGCGTGCGACGGGAAGAGGGGCGCGGATGCTGAAGGTTTTGGAAGAGCTGGAATTGCGGCGGGCGGCGGCGCGGCTGGGGGGCGGCGAGGCGCGGATTGCAGCGCAGCATGCCAAGGGCCGGCTGACGGCGCGGGAGCGGCTGGACATCCTGTTGGACGAAGGCAGCTTCGAGGAGCTCGACATGTATGTCGAGCACAACTGCACCGAATTCGGGATGGAGGGGCAGAAGATCCCCGGCGACGGCGTGGTGACCGGGTCGGGCACGATCAACGGCCGGCTGGTGTTCGTGTTCAGCCAGGATTTCACGGTGTTCGGCGGGTCGCTTTCCGAGCGGCATGCGCAGAAGATCTGCAAGATCATGGATATGGCGATGAAGATGGGCGCGCCGGTGATCGGGCTGAACGACAGCGGCGGGGCGCGCATCCAGGAGGGCGTGGCGAGCCTGGCGGGCTATGCCGAGGTGTTCCAGCGTAACGTTCTGGCGTCGGGCGTGGTGCCGCAGATCTCGCTGATCATGGGGCCTTGCGCGGGGGGCGCGGTCTATTCGCCGGCGATGACGGACTTCATCTTCATGGTGAAGGATTCGTCCTACATGTTCGTGACGGGGCCCGATGTGGTGAAGACCGTGACGAACGAGATCGTGACGCAGGAGGAGCTGGGCGGGGCGATCACGCATACGACGAAATCGGGTGTCGCCGACCTCGCCATGGAGGACGATGTCGACGCGCTGCTGCAGACGCGCGACTTCTTCGACTTCCTGCCGCTGAACAACCGGGCCGGGGCGCCGCATCGCGCCTCGACCGACCCTCATGACCGGCCGATTCCGTCGCTGGACACGCTGGTGCCGGCAAGCGCCTCCAAGCCCTACGACATGCAGGAGCTGATCCGGAAGGTGGCCGACGACGGCGACTTCTTCGAGGTGCAGCCGACCCATGCCGCCAACATCATCATCGGCTTCGCCCGGATCGAGGGGCACACGGTGGGGATCGTCGCCAACCAGCCGACGGTGCTGGCCGGGTGCCTGGACATTGCGGCGAGCAAGAAGGCGGGGCGGTTCGTTCGGTTCTGCGACGCGTTCAGCATCCCGATCATCACCTTCGTCGATGTGCCGGGCTTCCTGCCCGGCGTGGCGCAGGAGCATAACGGCATTATCAAGAACGGCGCCAAGCTGCTGTTCGCCTTCGCGGAAGCGACGGTGCCGAAAATCACCGTCATTACCAGGAAGGCCTATGGCGGGGCCTATGACGTGATGGCGTCGAAGCATCTGCGCGGCGATTTGAACTATGCCTGGCCGACCGCCGAGATCGCGGTGATGGGCGCGAAGGGGGCGGTGGAGATCATCTTCCGCAAGGACATCGGCGACCCGGAGAAGATCGCCGAGCGAACGAAGGAGTATGAAGCGCGCTTCGCAAACCCGTTCGTGGCGGCGAGCATGGGGTTCATCGACGAGGTGTTCATGCCGCATGCGACGCGGCGGAAGATCGCGCTGGGGTTGCGGAAGCTGCGGACGAAGACGTTGAGCAATCCGTGGAAGAAGCATGATAACATTCCGCTGTAGGCGGCTGCGGTTAGTGCGAAAGCGCTAATCCGCAGACTCGCCGAAAGCGCGGCCGGCGTGCGGCCGAAGAATTCGGCCGACACGACCGACGGCGTGGCTTTGCCACGCTCCTTCTTGGTTGTTCCTGCCTTCCCCCCTTGCCGGAGTCGGCGGCTTTGCCGCCGGCCGGTCGTGTCGCGAAGATACTCCCCGCTCCCCGCTCGCCTTCGGCGAGTCGCCCTCTCCCCTGCAGGGAGAGGGGCTAGAGCCGCGCCAGTATCAGTTCCCGGCACCTCGCGCAGAACGGATCCCTCGTGCTTCTCATCCTGCAGCGGAACTGCGGCCTGAACCGCCCGTGCTGCTGGTAACGGGCGCCTTCGAAGGTGCCGATGGTGGCGGCGGGGAGCGCGGTGCCGGCGTTGAAGGGGGCGGTGGGGCCGGGGCCGTGATCGGTGCAGAGATGGGCCCAGGGGCTGCGCGCCGGGTCGGGGCTGGCGCTGATGTTGGGCTCGATCCCGGGCGGGGCCTGGGGGTTGGCGCTGTCATATTCGTCGCCCAGGCCGAAGGCATGGCCGAGCTCGTGGATGGCGACATCCTGCCAGCGGTCGGTCGCGGAGGGCTCGTTGGTGACCCAGGCGGGAAAATCGGCCGTGCCGCCGGCGCCGCCCCGCCTGGCGAGGTTCAACAGCACGATGGCGCGGTCGGCCTTCGCCCCGGACTTCTTCAGGAACGCCGCCGCCAGCGCACGGTCTCCGAAGATGAGGTCCGTGCCCTGCCCCATCGTCAGCGGCCCGAACAGGCCTTCGTCCGGACTGGAGCGCCAGAACAGCGCCTCGACTGCGATCCGGCCGGGGCGCTCGCCGAACGGCGGCGTTGCCTCGATGGCGGCCAGCAGCTCGGCGCAATGGGTGTGGAACAACGCCTCCTTGTCGAACCGTTCGGCCAGCACCGCGAGCACGAAGCGGGCGTCGGCCGGGCCGAAGCGGCGGCGGCTGTCCGGCCTTTTCGGGCGCGGGCTGGCGGTGGCGAGAATGTCGGCGAGGATAGGATCGCGGCCGGGCTCGTGGAGGCGGAAGGCGGCCGCGCCTTTCGGCAGCCGTGTCCTGAAGGCGATCAGGGGCTCTGTCGATTGCTGAGCGATAGTGCCATCGGCGGCAGGGCTTTCCACGACGGCCGCCGGGCCGACCTTCACCTTGCGGCGGCGCCCCACCTGGGTGCCGGCGGAGTCCAGAAAGGCGACTTCGGCAAAGCCCGACGGCGCGCCCGCGGCCTGGGCCGATGCCGGTGCGCGTGGAACCACCATCCTGATCGGGCCCATCTCATCGTCTCCCCACCGGCTGCGGGCTGCATCATATCCGCGCAGCGGGCTTGCCGCACGGTGATTCACACCGCATCGGCCGGGCCATGGACAAGGTAGCGATTATCGGGGCGTCGGGCGGGATCGGGGCGGCGCTGGCCGATGCGGCGGCGGCGCGCGGGGCCGAAGTGCTGCGGCTGTCGCGCCCGGCGATCGACCTGGACGACGAAGCGAGCTTTGCGCGTGCGGCCGAGGCGGCGGGCGACGGGCTTTCGCATGTGATCGTGGCGGCGGGGCTGCTGCACCGGGAGGGCACCGGGCCGGAGCGCGACTGGCGCCAGATCGACCCTGCCTGGATGCTGGAGAGCTTTCGGGTGAATACGCTGCTTCCCGCGCTGGCAGCCAAGCATTTCCTGCCGCGCCTCAGCCGCGACGCGCCGGCGCTGTTCGCCGTGCTGAGCGCGCGTGTCGGCTCCATCGGGGACAACCGGCTGGGGGGGTGGCACAGCTATCGTGTGTCGAAGGCAGCGACGAACCAGCTGGTGCGGACAGTGTCGGTGGAGCTTCGGCGCAAGAACCCGCAGGCGGCGGCCGTGGTGCTGCACCCGGGCACTGTCGACACCGGCATGTCGAAGCCGTTCCAGCGCAATGTGCCGGCGGAGAAGCTGTTCACGCCGGCCGAGTCCGCGGCGCATCTGTGGCGCGTGATGGACGGCTTGGCGCCTGAGGACAGCGGCGGGTTCTTCGCCTGGGACGGGTCCCCGATCCCCTGGTAACAGGACGGGCAGTCCCGGTTTCAGCAAACTGACCGGATTACCTGTCGGTGAACCGGCCACATCTTCCAGGATTGGAAGACTGTGGCCGGTTTCGGGCGCGAAGCTGCCCCTTTCCGGTCGCATTCGGCGCTTAGCTGACGGAGCAAGATGGCCGAGCCCACCCTGAACGACCGCCTGATGAGGGCCAGACTGGCGATGACGCCGGCACGCCGCCGGCTGCTTTCGATCGGCTTGTCTGCGGCGATCCTGGCCTACCTGGTCCACGCGGTGTCGGACATCGGCTGGGGCGAGGTGTGGGCGGTGCTGCCGGCCAATCCGCTGTTCTACCTGCTGGTTGCCATGTCCTACATGACGACCCCGGTAATGGAGTATTTCATCTTTCGACGCTGGTGGCCCCTGACGCCGCGCGCGCTGGCGATCTTTTCCAAAAAGCGCGTCCTGAACGACGCCGTGTTCGGCTACTCCGGCGATGCCTATCTGTTCATGTGGGCGAAGCGGAAGCTCGGCGCGCGCGACGACATGACAGCAGCGCCGCTGGCGGCGGTGAAGGATGTGGCGATCACCTCGGCGCTGGCGGGCAATGCAGCGACGCTGTTGATGCTGGGTTTGGCGCTGGTGCTGGGCGGCGGGCCTGCCGTGGAGCAGGCCTTTGCCGGCAACGCAATGCGTTCCGTGGGGATCGGCTTCGCCTTCGTGATCTCGGTCAGCCTCGGCATCCTCATGTTCTCGGCCAAGGTGATGAGCCTGTCGGCGCGGGAAAATACCCTGCTGTTCCTGCTGCATTGCGCCCGGCTGCTGGTGGGTTCGGCGCTGCTGCTGCTGGCCTGGATCGTGGCCCTGCCCGAAGTCGATGTCGGAACCTGGGTGGTGCTGGGGGCGCTGCGGATGGTGGTGTCGCGGTTGCCGTTCATTCCGAACAAGGAGCTGCTGTTCGCGGCGATCGGCGTGTCTCTGACGGGAGCGGCCGCACCGCAGGTTGCCGCGCTGATGGCGGCGGCGGGGGCACTGCATCTGCTGAGCCATGCAATCACTTACGGGGGGGCGTCGTTCATTGAGAGCCGCGGCAACGCCGTGCGCGAGGAAACGCTGCCGATGGCAGCGGTGAGGAGTGCCTGATGCGTAGGTTCGTTTTCGCCCTTTCCCTGATGCTGCTAGGCAGCACTGCCGCGACGGCGCAGAATGCTGTTCTGGGCCCCGATGCCGCCGCGTGCCGGCCCGGATCGGGCAAGGACGCCGTGCTGCTGACGATCGACGGGTTCAAGAACCGCGACGGCACCGTGCGCGTCGAGCTGTGGCCCGGCACCCCGGAAGACTTCATGCGCGACCATCATGAGCTGGTCGCCGAAGGCAAGACCTATTACCGGGCCACGGTCCCCGTGCCGGCCACCGGCATTGCCAAGCTGTGCGTGCCGCTGCCCGGCCCCGGCACCTATGCGCTGGGCGCATTCCACTCGCCGGCCGGCGTGCGCAAGTTCAACTTCCGGCAGGACGGCGCCACCTTCACGCGCAATCCGAAGATCGGGCTTTCCAAGCCCAAGGCGGCCGATGTTGCCGTCCAGTATGGCACCGGGCTGAACACCGAGGTGGTGACGCTGAACTATCTGCGCGGCCTCGCCTTCAAGCCGATCCCCAGGGAAGCGCTGAAGACCGCCGATCTCAAGACTCCGGGGCGTTAGGGGCCTGCATGCATATCGTCGACGTTGCCGAATTCTATGCGCCGCTGGGCGGCGGGGTGAAGACCTATATCGACGCCAAGCTGGCCTTCGCGCACCAGAACGGCGCCCGCGTAACGGTGATCGCCCCCGGCCCGGACGACCGCGTCGAACCGCGCGACGGTGGGCAGATCCTCTATGTGAAAGCGCCCGCGATCCCGGTGGACACGCGCTATCACATCTTCTGGAACGCCAAGCCGGTGCACCAGCTGCTGGACGAGCTGAAGGCCGATGTGGTGGAGGCCTCCTCGCCGTTCCGCGGTGCCTGGATCGTCGCGGACTGGAAAGGGCATGCCGCGAGGCGAACCCACAAGGCGCTGTTCATGCACGCCGACCCGATCGCCGCTCATCTGCAGGTATGGGCGCAGGACTATCTGTCCGCCGACACGGTCGACAAGCTCGCCACGCCGGGCTGGCGCTACCTCGCGCGCACCGCCGCTGCCTACGACAGCGTCGTCGTCGGCTCGCGCTGGTTCGGCCAGCGCATCCAGCGCCACGGCGGCATCGCCTCCACGTTGGTTCCGCTGGGCGTCGACACCGGCCTGTTCCACCCCTGCCGCCGCGACGCCGCGCTGCGCCGCGAGCTGCTGGCCGGGTTCGGCCTGCCGCCCTCTGCGCGCCTGCTGGTCGGCGTGGGTCGGCACCATCATGAAAAGCAATGGCCTGTGGTGTTCGAGGCAGTCGGCGCGCTGCGCGACGAAAACGTCGCCATGGTGCAGATCGGCAACGGCTTCGCCAGCGACAAGGTCGCCCGCGCCGCAGCGGCCGCCGGCAATGTGCGGCTGATGGGTCATATCGGCGACCGCGACCAACTCGCCCGCATCCTGGCGTCGGCCGACGCAATGATTCACGGCAGCCGCGCCGAAACCTTCGGCCTGGTGGCCTCGGAAGGCCTTGCCAGCGGCATCCCGCTGATCCTGCCCTCCGAAGGCGGCTGCACCGACGCCGCCGACCCGGCCTGGACCGAACTCTATGAACCGGGCAACGCCGCCGCTGCGACTGCCGCCATCCACCGTCTGCTGAACCGCAATCGGGACCAGCTGCGCGTCAACGCCATCGGCGCTCGCCACACCCATATCTCGACCCCGGCCCAGCATTTCGAACGGCTGTTCAACCTGTACCGCAACAGCACCCCGCCCGTGCTGCACCCGCTCCCGGCGCCGGCGATCCTGGGCCCCTTGGCGGCTGCGGCCTAGGGTGCTTCGGCACACCAGTGGGCAAAGCCCTCCGGTGTGGTGAGGCCCCCTATTCCGCCGCCTCCGCGAAGGCCGGGGCTGGGGTGCGGGGGCGGAACTGGAGGGTGCCGTCGTCGAGAGGGTTGTTGCGGATGGCTTTGCGGTCGCGGAGATAGTCCTGGGTGTCGCGCCAGGGGTCTGTGCTGGATTGGCGCGGCAGGGTTTCGAGCGCGCGCTGGACGTAGCCGGAGGTGAGGAGCAGGTCTTCGTCTTCGACCTGTTGGCTTCGGATCGGAACGGCGATCGGGGTGTTGCGCTGGTCCATTTCGTTGATCAGGCGGCAGGCGAATTCGCAGGTGAGGTCGGCGCGCAAGGTCCAGGAGGCGTTGAAATAGCCGAACACGTAGATGAGGTTGGGCACGTTTTCGAGCATCATGCCGCGATAGACGTAGCGGCTGTTGGGTTTGACGGGCTCGCCATCGACCGAGACCGTCGCGCCGCCGAGCACCTGGAGCGTGAGGCCGGTGGCTTTGACGATGATGTCGGCGGGGAGGTGGCGACCGGATTTCAGGGCGATTCCGGTTTCGTCGAGATGGTCGATCGTGTCGGTGACGACATCGGCCTTGCCGGACCTGACGGCCTGGAAGAAATCGCTGTCGGGGACGAGGCAGAGCCGTTGTTCCCAGACATTGTAACGCGGCTGGAAATGCGCCTTGACGGTGTCGGCCGGCAGTTCCTTCAGCAGCATGTCGGTGAGTTTGGCGTTGACCTTGTGCGGGTTGGTTCGGGCCTGTTTGAACACGAAGTTCTGCATCAGGACGTTGCGAATGCGGATGAGATTATAGGCCGCCATGTCGGGCAGGATGGCCCGGGCGAAGTTGGCGAGCTTGTCGGTGGCGGGGCGGGAGACCATCCAGGTCGGGGAGCGTTGCAGCATCGTGACGTGCACGGTCTGCTGCGCCACGACGGGGACGATGGTAACGGCGGTGGCGCCCGAGCCGATCACGACCATGCGCTTGGCCGTGTAGTCGAGGCTTTCGGGCCAGTGCTGTGCGTGGAACATGGTTCCCTTGAAGCGCTCCTCGCCGTCGAAATGCGGGTTGTGGGGGTTGTCGTAGCTGTAATAGCCGGCCGCCATCAGCAGCATGGCGGCGCTGAACCGGCGCGGGCCGTCGGGCGTTTCGGCGGTGACGGTCCAGCGCGCGGTGCTGCTGTCGAAATCGGCGTCGACCACCTTATGGCGAAAGCGTATTTGCCGATCGATCCCGGCTTCGCTTGCCGTTTCGTTGACATAGCGGCGGATGTCGGGGCCGTCGGCGATGGCCTTGCTCTCGGTCCAGGGCCGGAAGTTGTAGCCCAGTGTGAACATGTCGGAGTCGGAGCGGATGCCCGGGTAGCGGAACAGGTCCCAGGTGCCGCCGATGGCGTCGCGCGCTTCCAATATGGCATAGGATTTCCCTGGGCATTTATCCTTCAGGTGCCAGGCGGCGCCGATGCCGCTGAGGCCGGCGCCGACGATCAGCACGTCGAAATGTTCCATCTGCATTCCTCCGTGGCGGACGGTGGCATGCGGGGCTTCCCTACGCAACCTGATGGAAGCGGGATGCCGGATAGCCACTGTTGATTTTTGCTAGCGCGTGCCGATAATGGGCTTGAGGAGACGAACATGCGCCGTGCCGATGCAGTTCAGTTCAATGTCCGGTCGCGGTTTGCCAAGACGCGGGCGCAGGAACTTGCGCGATTGACGGGGATGACGGCCACCCAGGTGGTGGAGGAGGCCCTGCGCGCGTTCGTTCCGCCGGCTTCGACTGCCGTTGTCGGGCAGCTGGTTCAGCGCGGACCGTTGCTGGTGCTGCCAGCAGAAGGGCATGCCATTCGTCGGGAGGAGGCGAATGCAGCGCTTACCGAGGTGCGGGACCGCGCGCTTTGATGGTACGAGCCCTGCTGGACAGCAATGTGATCATTGCCGCGCTTGCCGGATCGCATGAACATCATGCGCCGTCGCTGGCGTTGTTCACCGGGCATCGGGCGGGAACATTCGCGGTCGCGGCGCACAGCTATGCGGAATGTTATGCCACCCTGACGCGCCGGGAGGAGAGGTCGCCCTTCAGGTTCTCCGCCGAAGAGGCCTGGGCGGCACTGGAGAGCGTGGCTGCGGTCACCGCCCTCACTGGATTGACCCCGGCGCAGACTTTTGCCGCGGTGCGGGACTTTTCCGGCACTGGCAGTATCGGCCCGCGCCTGGACGATCTGCTGATTGGCGAATGCGCGATCGTGCAGGGAATTCCGGCAATCCTCACGTGGAATGTCGGGCGCATGCAGGGGCTGTTTCCGGCGCTGGAGGTGATTCACCCGCCAAACTTCGCTTAGCGCCCTGCATCGCAACTTTTCCAGGCTTCACCGCCCTGCTATCTCGTGGGCATGGCTGACCGGTTCGATCCATGGGGGCGGAAGGCGGCCGGGGAGCGGCGACGCAAATGGGAGGCTCCGGGTGGCGCTGACATTCGCTGGTGGCACATTGCCCTCGCCGTGCTGCTGGGCGGGGGAATTGCCCTTCTGGTGCCGGTCTGGACCGCGCCGCAGCCTGCCGAACAGAGCATCGAAGCCCCGGCGGGCCCGATCTATCGACCCGATGCCCGGATCGGGCCGCGCGCGGAGTCTCCCCTGCCTGTGGCGCCGCCTCGCGACAGGAACGAGCAGGTCCCAGCGCAGCCGGATGCCGTGTCGGCGCGCTTTGGCCTGTGCAGCTTCGGGCAGGGCCGCAACTGTGTGATCGATGGCGACACCTTTCTGGTCGGCGGCATGCGCGTCCGGATTGCGGACATCGACACGCCCGAGCTTAGCCCGTCGCGCTGTGCTGAAGAGGAGAGACTGGGGCGGGCGGCCAAGGCGCGGCTGCGCGAGCTGTTGAACCAGGGGCCGTTTGAGCTCGCGCAGGTCGGAGACCGGGATGTAGACCAGCACGGTCGCCAGCTTCGCGTGGTAGTCCGGAACGGACAGTCGATCGGCGACAGGCTGGTGGCGGAAGGCTTGGCGCGGACCTG
Source organism: Sandaracinobacter sp. (assembly GCA_031425455.1). Lineage (GTDB taxonomy): Bacteria > Pseudomonadota > Alphaproteobacteria > Sphingomonadales > Sphingomonadaceae > Sandaracinobacteroides. The sequence continues at coordinate 11,825 of JANPJJ010000100.1, forward strand.
GACCGGGCGTCGGGAGCCTTGGTGCTGAGGCACTTCAGGCGAAGTTGAAGCTGATGCTGATCCGGTCGCCGCGGCGGCTGCCCTGTGGGACTTCGTGGCGGAGCCAGCTTTCCCAGAGATAAAGGGTGCCCGGGGCGGGATGGAGATAGACGAACGGGCGCACTTCCCGGGGCGAGTCGGGGTGGCGGGCGGGGGCCGCCATCATCAGCGGCAGGCGGGGGTCTTCGATCTTCAGCGCGGAGGAGCCGCCGGGCACTTTAACGTCCGGTACTTCGACATAGACGGTGCCCGAGACGATGCTGTGCGGGTGGATATGGCCGCTGTGCCCGCCGCCGGGCTTCAGGATGTTGACCCACAGGCTGTCCAGCCGTAGCTTGCGGCCGGGTTGGAGGTGAGCAGCTTCTACGAAGCGGGCGACATGGCCGGCGAGCTTGCGGGCGAGCGCCGCAAACGCCGGGTCGCGGCGCGGGAGGTCGGCGAGGGAAGCGTAGCTGGTATAACCGGGGTAGCCGTTCGCCCGGCACCAGCGGCGGCCGGCGGCATCGTCCTGGGCGAGCGTTCGACAGCTGTGCGCAAGATCGGCGAGCAGGGCCGGATCGGCCAGATCGCCTTCGTAGAATGGGGTCGGGAACAGGGCGCGGACGGACATGGGTATCTCGCAGGCTCCCGCGTCGTCGCTGTAGCTCCCCCGGGTGGATTGGCTGCGCTGATCAAACCCGGCTCGCTGTGGCTCCCCGGGTAGGATTAGCTGCGCTGATCAAACCCGGCTCGCTGTGGCTCCCCGGGTAGGATTCGAACCTACGACCGTCCGATTAACAGTCGGATGCTCTACCGCTGAGCTACCGAGGAACATTGCGGAGGGCGCGCCATAATGCAGCGTTGACGGCGATGCAAGCCTGGTGTGGGGCCGGTCGGTGAGCGCCTTCTTCTTTCACCCCTTCTATGTGGCGCCGCTGCCGGTCGGGCACAGCTTCCCGATGTCCAAATACGAAACCACGCGCGATGCCCTGGCGGCGGTGGGGCCTGCGATCGAGTGGCGGGAACCTGAGCCGGCCGGGCGCGACTTGCTGCTGGGGGTGCACGAGCCCGCCTATGTAGACGCCGTGATCGCCGCCGGGGTGGACCCCGCGATCGAGCGGCGCATCGGCTTCGCGGTAACGCCCCGCGTGGCGCTGCGGTCTCTGCTATCGGTGGGTGGCACCTGGGGCGCGGCGCTGGCGGCGCTGGCCGAGGGCTTTGCGGCGAATGTGGCGGGCGGGTCACACCATGCGATGCCCGGCGCGGGCGCCGGCTATTGCGTGCTGAACGATCTTGCCGTGACTGCCGCGGGGCTGCTGAACCAGGGGCGGGTTTCCCGGCTGCTGGTGATCGATCTGGATGTGCACCAGGGCGACGGGACGGCGGTGTGCCTTGCCGGGCGGGCGTTCGACGGGGTTCGGGGGGCCTTCACCTTTTCCATTCACGCGGAGCGGAATTTTCCGACGCGCAAGGCGCGATCGGACCTCGATGTCGGCTTGCAGGACGGTGCCGGCGACGACACCTATCTGGCGGCGCTGGCGGCGGAGCTGCCGGGGCTGTTCGCGGCGGCGCGGCCCGAGCTGGTGCTGGTTCAGGCCGGGGTCGATCCGCACGTCGACGACCGGCTGGGGCGGCTGGCCCTGAGCGATGCGGGGCTGGTGGCGCGGGATGCCATGGTGCGGGCGGCGTGCCTGGCGGCGGGGGTGCCGTTTATGGCGACGCTGGGCGGCGGATACGATGCGGATGTGCAGCGGCTGGGCCGGCGGCACGCGGCGAGCCTGCTCACGCTGGCGGGGCTGGCCCCGGGGGCCGTTGCGGCAAGCTGACATCAAACTGACAAAAAGCCTGTTGGAAGCGTGCCGTGGCGAGCCTAGAGGTGACAGCGAGCACGAAAAGGACGCGAACAGCTATGGCAACGGCCGCGCGGCAACCCGAAGGGACCCTGAAGGGCGACAGATCGGGCGCCGATCCGAGGGAAATCCGCCGGGAGTCGGTGGTGGTTCGCTTTGCCGGGGATTCGGGCGACGGCATGCAGCTGACCGGGGGGCAGTTCACCCTGTCCACCGCGCTGGCCGGCAACGATCTGGCGACGTTCCCCGATTTCCCCGCCGAGATCCGGGCGCCGCAGGGCACCTTGTTCGGGGTGTCCGCGTTCCAGATCCACTTCGGGTCCAGCCGGATCGATACGGCGGGCGACCAGCCCGATGTTCTGATCGCGATGAACCCGGCGGCCCTGAAGACCAATATCGCCTCGCTCCGCATGGGCGGGCTGGTGATCGCCGACACCGGAGAGTTCGGCGAGCGCAACCTGAAGAAGGCCAAATATGATGTAAACCCGCTGGAGGACGACAGCCTGTCGCCCTACCAGCTGCTGGCATTCGACATTTCCCGCCAGACGCTGGAAAGCGTGAAGGAGTTCGGGCTGGGCAACAAGGATGCCCTGCGCTGCAAGAATATGTGGACGCTGGGGCTGGCGCTGTGGATGTTCGGGCGCAAGCGCGGGCCCGTGATCGACTGGCTGCGAATGAAGTTCGGCGCCAACGAGCTGCTGCGAGAGGCCAATATCGCGGCCTTGAATGCCGGCCATGCGTTCGGCGAGACCGCCGAGCTTGCCGGGCCGGTGAAGCAGTTCCGGCTGGAGCCGGCCGATGCGGCGCCCGGCCTCTATCGCACCATCACCGGGGCCGATGCGTTGGCGCTGGGGCTGGTGGCGGGCGCCAAGCTTTCCGGGTTGCCGATGTTCTTCGGCGGCTATCCGATCACGCCGGCGTCGGCGATCCTGCACGCGCTGGCGCGGCTGCGCGAGTTCGACGTGACGACCTTCCAGGCCGAGGACGAGATCGCTGCCATCTGCGCGACCATCGGTGCGGCCTATGCCGGGCATCTGGCGGTCACCTCCTCGTCGGGGCCGGGCATCGCGCTGAAATCCGAGGCGATGGGGCTGGCGGTGATGACCGAGCTGCCGCTGGTGATCGTGAACTCGCAGCGCGGCGGCCCGTCGACCGGGCTGCCGACCAAGACCGAGCAATCCGACCTGTACCAGGCCGTCTATGGGCGCAACGGCGACACGCCGATGCCGGTGATCGCGGCGCGGAGCCCGAGCGACTGTTTCGATGTCGCAATCGAGGCGTGCCGCATTGCGCTCGAGTATATGACGCCGGTGATGCTGCTGACCGACGGCTATATCGCCAATGCCGCCGAGCCGTGGCGGGTGCCCGAGGCGCATGATTATGCGCCGTTCCCGGTGAGCTTCCACGAGGACCTGCCCGAGGTCGGCCGGTTGAACCCCTATCTTCGCGACCCGGACACGTTGAAGCGGGTGTGGGTGAAGCCGGGGACGCCGGGGCTGATGCACCGGATCGGCGGGATCGAGAAGGGCTATTCGACCGGGGACATCGATTATTCGGCCGAGAACCACCAGAAGATGACGGATACCCGCAAGGCCAAGATCGACGGGGTGGCGCGCAGTATTCCGCCGCAGCCGGTGGAGGTGGGGCCGGCATCGGGGCCGCTGGTGGTGGTGGGCTGGGGATCGACCTATGGCCCGATCCGCCAGGCGGTCGAGCTGGTGCGGGCCGCGGGGCACGACGTGGCACATTTGCATATCCGCCATATATGGCCGCTGCCGGCGAACCTGGGCGAGCTGTTGCGCGGCTATGGACAGGTGCTGGTGCCGGAGATGAACACCGGGCAGCTGAAGACGCTGCTGCGGGATCAGTTCCTGGTGGATGCGAAGCCGCTGAACAAGGTTTCCGGGCAGCCGTTCCGCATCGCGGAGATCGAGGCGGCAATACTAAGTATCTTGAAATGAACAAGGCTCAGTTGGCAGCAGTTAGGGACGCTCTTCAAGTCGGCCTAACCGCTGCCCCTACGTATGAAGCTTTGTGCTCAGAGCAGGA
>JANPJJ010000101.1:0-2349 GCA_031425455.1 Sandaracinobacter sp.
CGGTGGACAGGGCAAGGGTGGCGGCAGCGGCGGTCAAGAACAGCACTCCGGGGGTTCCAAGGGAGCCAGCGGAAACGGCCAGGGCGGCAAGGCTCAAGCTGGCGGGGTTCATGGCGGTCACGCGCCTCAGTCCCAGGCGCCAGGGCAGGAACAGGCACCACATCGCGATGCCGGAAATGAGAAGGCCAAGGGCTCCGACGCGCGCATCGTGGCCCCGCGCGGAGATGCCAAGCGGCAAGCTGGCGGACCGGGCAACGGCCGTGACGCCGGGATTGACCGGGTGAAACCGGACCGCGCCTACAGCGGTCCGAGAAGTGCCCAGAAGGACTTTCCGCGCAGTGGCAGGGGCGATGACATTCATCCTGGCGGCAGCGATTCCCGTGCCACCCGTTCGGCTGGCCGCGATGCCGGCGGCGAGCCGTTCCGCTGGGCCTCGCTGAATCGCCACGACGTGGTCAAGGGTTGCCCGCCGGGGCTCGCCCGGAAAAACAACGGCTGCACCCCGCCGGGTCTCGCCAACCAGCGCACCGGCACACGCGGCGACCGCTGGAGCGGCCATTACGACCGGCCGGACTGGTGGGGGTTCAATGGCTATGCGGGCCGATATTCGTATTACGATGGCCGCCTGCTGCAGCTTAGCAGCAACGGATCGATCCTGGGCTACCTGCCGCTGCTCGGCGGCGCACTCGCTCCGGGCCAGCTATGGCCCTCGGACTACGGCTCGGTCGCGGTTCCTGATTATTACGAGAGCTATTACAATCTCGGCTCGGACAACAATTACCGCTATTACGACGATGCCTTCTATGCGGTCGATCCGCAGAGCCAGGCAATTTCCTCGATCGCCGCGCTGCTGACCGGCGACGATTTCGCGGTCGGCCAGCGGCTCCCCCAAGGCTACGACGTCTACAATCTGCCCTACAGCTACCGCGACGAATACATGGACGGTCCGGATGCGGAGTATCGCTATAGCGACGGCTATATCTACGAAGTCGATCCGACCACGCAGTTGATCCAGACCGCGATCGAGTTGCTGACGTGAGCCGCTTCTCGCTGGTGGGCCTGAGCCTCGCGGTGCTGCTGCCACTGGCGGCTTGCGGCAGCAACCCGGACGAACAGGCGAACGCGCCCGCCGCCAACACCGTCAACGACACTCTGGCGTCCGCCATCAGCGACGCGCCGGGGATGACCGTGGTCGCCACCGGGCTCAAATCTACCGGGCTCGCCAACGTGTTCGACGGCTCCGCGCCTTACACCATACTGGCCCCCGACGACGATGCGTTCGGGTCGCTGGGTGGCGTCGCAACCGACCTCCAGCAACCGGAGAACGGCGCGGCCATGGCGGCGATCCTGCGCGACCATATCCTGCCCGGCTTTGTGACCGTGGCCGACATCGACGCCGCCCTGAAGGACTCGAACGGCAAGGGCGTGAAAATGAAGACCATGGGCAAAACCGAGGTGACCTTTGTCCGCGAGGGCGACGCCTTGGTGGTCACCACGGCCGACGGTGCCCGCGCGAAGATCGACGGGACGGCGCAGACCGCCAGCAACGGCGTGCTGATCCCGATCGACGCCGTGCTGCGCAAGCTGCCCGCGGGCGACCCACCGAACTGACGCGGATCGCTCGCGCCCGGCCCGGCGGCCCATCACTATTGGTCCTTGCATTGGTCGGCCAAATTCCCACAAAGACGGCAATCTTAATCGATCCGTTAAATTGGGAGAATCGGCGTGGACCGTTACGTGCAGAACTACATCGGCGGCCAGTGGGTCGACAGCGTGGGCGGCACGCCGCACCAAGTGATCTCGCCTTCCACCGAGGAGCCCTGCACCGAGATCGTGCTGGGGACCAAGGCCGATGTCGACGCCGCCGTGGCCGCCGCGCGCAAGGCGCTGCCGGCATGGTCGAAGACTTCGGTCGAAGAGCGGCTGGCGGTCATGGGACGGATCGTCGAGGAGTATAAGAAGCGCGTACCCGATCTGGCCAAATCGATGGCCAACGAAATGGGCGCCCCGATCAGCTTCGCCAGCACCGCGCAGGTCGGTGCCGGAATTGGCGGCTTCCTCGGTACGATGGCCGCGCTGAAGGATTTCACCTTCACCGAGAAGCAGGGCCTCAACACCATCGCCTATGAGCCGATGGGCGTGGTCGGGATGATCACCCCGTGGAACTGGCCGCTCAACCAGATCGCGCTGAAGGTCGCCCCCAGCCTGGCGGCGGGCAACACGATGATCCTCAAGCCCAGCGAGGAATGCCCTGGCAATGCGGCAATTCTCGCCGAGATCATGCATGCGGCGGGCGTTCCGGCGGGGGTGTTCAACCTCGTCCAGGGCGACGGGCCGACGGTGGGCGCA
>JANPJJ010000102.1:0-28203 GCA_031425455.1 Sandaracinobacter sp.
TGGTCTGCCGGCCGGCCACAGGCCGCAAGCAACGCGCAGCCCGCCAGCAGCAGTCTCCGCATCAGAAATTGGCCTTCACGCCGAACTTTCCGGTCCACTAATATTCCTCTAACTGCGGCAGAAGGTCACCGCCGGCGCCGCGCTGACAGGCGGTATACTTGGCATTGTTCAGGTTCACCATCTCGGCGAAAAGCTGGATGTTCGGTGTCATCCGGTATTTGGCCGACAGGCCCAGTTGGAAGTGCGGGCGGACATAGCGGTCGGTCCCGGACCAGTCGTCCGTCGAGCGGCGCCGGCCCGCACAACAGCGTCGCGAGACACGTCGATCGACCGGGGCCTGCTGTACCGCGCCGGCAAAGCGGGCGACCACATGATAGCATCAGCGCGAGCGGCCGCGCCCGGCTACCGGCCAGAGTGCCACCAGGCTGTTGCCCGACACGACATGGTAGCTGTCGTAGAGGTTCACCGTCGGGTCGCAGTGCGGAGCGGCGAGCGTAACGATCTCGCCCAGGCCGGGTGGCTTGCCATCGGGGCAGACCAGCGCGCCATGCTCATCTCCCATGAAGAAATATTGCGCCCCCGCCGGTGCGCCCGCCAGCACGCGCGGCGGGTCGGCGTCGGTGGCGAACGCCTTGAAGCCCGCGTCCAGGGTCACCATGCCCTTGGCATTCGCGCTGACCACCCGGCTGTCCACCATCAAGGCCGTCTCGAACGGCGGCCGGCCGTCGCCCCAGAGGTCGCAGTCCAGATACTGATTGTCCACGAAGACATAGGAGCCGACCTGAAGCTCGGTGAACAAACCGAGCGCGGCGTCGATATGGTGGGTGCCGGTGCCGCCCCCCGTCACGATCCGGGGCGCGCCCCCCGCTTCGGCCAGCGCGGCGATCACCTGGCGCAGATAGGCGGTTCGGTCCTCGATGGCGGCCTTGCGATCGGCATAGGCAGGAATATGCTGCTGCATCCCGCAATAATATTGCACACCGGCATAGTGCAGTGCCGGCTCGGCGCGGATCGCCGCAAGCAGTTCCACCGCGGCCTTTGGGCTGGCGACCCCGGTGCGGCGGATGCCGGGGTCGATGTCGATCACGACTTGCAGCGGTTTGCCGGCGCCCGTCGCTGCGCCGATCGCCGTCACATTCGCCGGATGATCGACGACGCACATCAGGCCCTCGGTCGCAGCGTTCAGCGCCACCAGCCGGGCGATCGCCGGTTCGGAAACCACCGGCGATGTGACGTGCAGGCCCATGACTACGCCGGCGTCGGCCAGCGCTTCGGCTTCACCCAGCTTGGCGCAGCAGATACCGATCGCCCCGGCCGCCATCTGCCGACGTGCAATGTCGGGGCTCTTGTGCGTCTTGGCGTGCGGCCGCAGCTTCATGCCGCTCGCTTGCGCAAACGCCGCCATCCGCGCGATGTTGCGGTCCAGCGCGTCGATCTCAACCAGGAGGACCGGGGTGTTCAGGTCGCGGCGCGATCCCTGGCGCCCGATCAGATGTCCATGGAGCTGCTGGTCGTTCATGCCGCCCTCCCCTGCCCGACATCTCCAAGTCCGAACAGGGTGGCGAGGTGCGCGTTGACGAATTTCTGCGTCGGGTCCGCCTCGGCCCGGGCCTTCAGAAAATCGGGCGTCCTTGGATACAGCCGGTGCACCTCCGCCGCGGTCAAGCTATGGCGCTTGGCCCAGTGCGGCCGCCCGCCGCCGCCCCGGAACACGGCCTCGATGTTGGCGAAAGCCTCGCGCCACGGCATCTTCGCATATTGGTGAAAGGAAACCGAAGCCCCCGACCCCGACATATCCGGGCCGAAGCCGAACGGGCTCATCCAGATATCGTCGGCCGCCGCCAGCCGGAATTCGAACGGGAAGGCGATCGGCATCCGGCGGCGGCGGATCTGGTCGATCGCAGCCCGCAGCGTCGGCAGGCCGGCCTCGCGGGGGAATTCATACTCCATCTCCTCGAACCGGATGGTCCGCTCCGACGGGAAGATGCGATACGCCGGCCCTACCCGGCGAGTCGGCTTGCCCGACAGCCGCATCATCAGGCGCTGCGAGGCAGGCACGGTCCATTTCGCAGCCGCCGCCAGATCGCAGGCCAGCCGGAACGGCCGTTCGTCGATATCGGTCGCGCTCGGCATGTCGTGTTCGCCGGCGACTGGATGCAGCGTCTTGAAGATCACTTCGTCACAATAGGGAAAGACGAAGAATTCCATATGGCGGGTCGTGGCGGCAAGCTCGTCCAGCCGCACCGCCACTTCGTCCAGCCTCATGCGGACGATACGCTCCTCCAGATGATAGGCCGGCAGCACATGGAGGCGGATCGCAACGGCCACCCCCAGCAGCCCCAGCGACAGGCGCTGCGCCTGGTACAGCGCCGGGCGCAGCTCGGGCCCGCATTCCACGATCCCCCCGTCGGCCTGCATCAGCCGGAACCCGCAGGCCTGGGTGGAAATGCTGCCAAGCTCTGCGCCGGTTCCATGGGTTCCCGTGGCGATGGCACCGGCCAGCGATTGCGGGTTGATATCGCCCTGGTTGATCAGCGACAGACCTGCCGCCCACAGCGCCTGTGTCAGCCGGTCCAGCCCCCAGCCGGCGGGGGCCCAGACGGTCTGCCGATCCGGCGCGATCTCGAGGTCGCCTTCAAGGTTGGCGAGCGAGATCAGGCTGTCGTCGGTTGCGCACAGCGGCATGAAACTGTGGCCCGCACCCACGATGCGAACCTTGCGCGCCTGTTGGACCAGCCGGGCAAGCTCGGCAACGGTTCTCGGCCGGGCGAACAGCCTCGGCTTCGCGTCCACGCTTCCGGACCAGTTCGTCCACACCGGCATGCCAGTCTCCCCCGGCGCATCTGGGAATAATCCGACGGATTTGGCAATGGGCTCAACCGCGCAGCAGCGCCCCGGCGGCCCGGTCGGCCAAAGCGAGTATCGTGAAAGTGGGGCTCAGCGCCCCGATCGACGGGAACAGCCCGGCGCCCTGCACCACGATCTCGGGCGCGTCGTGAAGCCGGCCGTGATCGTCGACCACCGAGGTCGCGGGGTCGCTTCCCATGACGGTCCCACCGGAGAGATGGGCGAAGGCCATGTCGGGCACCGTCCAGGCCTCGGTAGCGGCGGCTGCGCAAAGGACATCCTTCGCACGGCGGTTCGCGAGCGCCCAGAGCGCGCGGGGCTCATCCGCAAGCCGGTGAACGATCCGGGCAGCCGGCATGCCGTTACCGTCGGTGCCGGACCCCAGCTCGATCCGGTTGGCGGGGTCCGGGATGGTCTCGATAATGGCGTTGATGGTGCCCAGGTGCCGGGCGGCGCGTGCCATGAAGTCGTGCAGTGCAGCCCCGAACAGATCGGCTCGCGTGTTGGCGATGCCCAGAAGGTCGTTCGGCTTGACGGCCGGTGCAATGCCCCAGGTGATGCTCCCGGTGGGGCCGCCCGGCCGCTGCTTGCCATAGTCGGCCAGGCTGATCATCGAGCCCGCCGACACGCCCAGGTGGCAGTCGGTCGGTGCCCCGAACAGACCATGCCCGTTCGCGAGCAGATGCGCGGCGAAGCCCCGGCCCAGCTGCCCGGACCGGTTGCCCAGGCCGCCATCGGCCGACGCCAGAAGCAGACGCGCGTTCTGCACCGGCGCGCCCGCCAGCACCACCATGCCGGCCGGCTGCACATGCGCCTCGCCCCGGACATCGCGATAGTGCAGCGCCGGGCCGGCGGCTCCCCGTTCCACCCGCGTCACCATCGCTCGATTGCGGATTTCGGCGCGGGCGGCCCGAGCACGCGGCAGGTAGGTGGCGTGCGGATTGCCCAGCGCCCCGATCGGGCAGCCCGCATCGCACCAGCCGTCATACTGGCACGGCGGCCGTTCGCCGAACCATCCCGAAGTGATCGCCAGCGGCGCCGGGCCGACGGCCATGCCCAGCGCCTCGAACCCGCGCGTCAGCAGGGCAGCTTGCGCGAAGGTGCGCAGCGGCGGCAGCGGATAAGGCGCCCCCGGCGGACGAAGCGGCTCGGCGGCGGCATCGCCCGAAAGCCCCACCTCGGCCTGCACCCGGTCATAGTGCGGCCGCAGATCGTCGTAGTCGATCGGCCAGTCCCGGCCCTGCCCGGTATCGCTGCGCAGACGGAAATCGGCCGGTCGCAGCCGCGGCCAGAAGCCGTAATGATGGATGGCAGCGCCCCCGGTGCCCCAGCCGGTGCCGAAGTTAAGGCCCATCCGGTCGGGCCCGGCCTGCTGCACCGGGGCGCCTCCCCACTTCAGCCGTCGCGCCCAGATCTGCGAGCTGGTGAGATCGGCGAGTTGCCAGTCGGGCCCTGCCTCCAGCAGCACGACCGATCGACCGGCTTCGGCGAAGCGAGTGGCCATCAGCGCGCCCGCAGCCCCGGCGCCGACGATGGCGACATCGCGATGATCGTGCACCCGGGGCATCGACGCAGCTTGTGAGCCGGTCCCTCCGCGGCGGCCATGAGAAAAAGCCATGCCGCCCTTCAAAATGGCTATTTGCGCGACCGGGCCGCAGCGCGCCCTATGCCGCGATGGAAAGCTCCCGACGCACGCTCCTCGCAGCTACATTGGGCGGCGCGGCCGGCCTGGGCCTGCTCCCGTTCCTGCTGGGCGGCTGCACCGAGCTGATGACGCCCGAAGAGGCCAAGGCGCGCAAGGTGCCGCTGCGCACCCTGTCCGAGGCAGAGGCCCTGGCGCTTGAGCGGTTCGGCGACGTGCTGCTGCCGGGCGCGAAGACGGCCGGGATCGCGCACTTTGTCGATCATCACCTGGGGGTACCGGCCGAGGAAAGCCTGCTGATGCTGCGCTATCTCGATGTGCCGCCGCCCTACGCCGGCTTCTACAAGGCCGGGCTGGCTGCACTGAACGAACACGCCAAAGGCCGCTTCGGCAAAGCATTCGCGGGTGTCGACGACGGGCGCGCGACCGCTATCGTGGCCGACATCATCAAGTCCCAGCCGAGCGACTGGAATGGGCCGCCGGCGCCGTTCTTCACCTTCCTCGTACGGTCGGACGCGGTCGATGTCGTCTATGGCACCCGCGCCGGTCTCGCCAGGCTCGGGCTGCCGGTGATGGCCCATCTCGAGCCCGAGCGGGAGTGGTAAGCCGCGCGGCAAAGGTCGATGCCGTCATCGTCGGCGCCGGGGCGGCCGGCAGCCTGTTCGCAGCACGGCTGGCCCGGGCCGGGCGGAAAGTGGTGGTGCTGGAGGCCGGCCCGGCCTGGGAATTGGCGGACCTCGCCAGCTCGCAGATCTGGGCAAGGCGGCTGAAATGGGGCGGCGCGCCGGTCGTCCATGCCGGGGGCCAGCCAGGCTTTCCGCACAATCTCAACACCGGCTGGGGCCTGGGCGGCGCCGCCCTGCACCATTATGCGACCTGGCCGCGCCTTCCCGAAGCCGCGCACGCGATGCAAAGCGGGTTCGGGAAGGGCGCGGACTGGCCGTTCGAAGCCGCGGCCCTCCGCCCCTGGTACGACCGGGTGCAGGCCGATGTAGGCCTCTCGGGCGATGCCGCCGCCGAACCCTGGCGGCCACCCGGAGACGCCTATCCGCTGAAGCCGCTTCGGGAATTCGCGCAGGGGCACCTGCTCCGCGGCGGGTTCGAAGCGCTGGGTCTCCCCGTCGCGCCGCTTCCGGCCGCGATTCTGACCGACTGGTTCAAGGGGCGGCCGCCCTGCCAGTATGACGGCTGGTGCGATGCCGGATGCCCGATCGGGGCGCTGGCGAATCCGTTGGTGACGCACCTGGCCGAAGCCCGCCGCCACGGCGCCGAAGTGAAGGCCCGAGCGACCGTGCTCCGCATCCTCCCCGACGGCGCCGGCCGCGCGGCGGGGGTTGTGTGGGCCGACAGCGTGGGCGACGAGCAGGTGCAGCAGGCGTCGGTCGTGATCTTGGCGGCGTCCGCCATCCAGACGCCGCGCCTGTTGCTCGCCTCGGCGGCGCCCGAATGGCCCGCCGGCGCCGGCAACGCTCGCGATCTCGTCGGACGCGGGCTGATGGTGGAGGCAGTCGCGCAGGCCGCCGGACTGTTCGACCGGGCCACCGAAAACCATCTCGGCGTTTCGGCCGGACAGCTGATGCACCGCGCAGTGCCGGGCGACGGTCGCAACCGTCCGTTCGGCGGCTATCAGTGGCAGGTCGGCCCCAGTCTGAAGCCCAGCGACATCTTCGGAATTGCCGCCACGCGCCCCGAGCTGTTCAGCGACGCGCTGCATCGGTTCCTCCACGATGGCAGCCGCAATCTGGCGACGATGGTGGGCATGGCCGAACAGCTTCCCGACCCGGCCAATCGCATCCTGTTGGACAGCAGGCGCGACCGCTTCGGCGTGCCGCTGGCGCGGATCGTACACCGCCACGACGCCGGCACGCTGGCGCTGCAGCGCCATGTCGCGGCCGAAGGAGAGGCCGTTGTGAAAGCGTCCGGCGCGCGCGAGGCGTGGAGCGCCGTTCTCGGCGGCGGGCATCCGGCCGGCGGCACGCCGATGGGCAGCGATCCCGACCGCTCCGTCACAGACCCGTTCGGCCGCGTCCACGGCATCCGCAACCTGTTCGTGACAGGGTCGGGCCTGTTCCCGACGACGGCGGGCACCAGCCCCACTTTCACGTTGATGGCGCTAGCGGAGCGAGCGGCGGCCGAGCTGCTAGACCACTGGTCCGATCATGCCTGAACCCCGGGTTATGCCGGGAGGCGCGGAATGACAGGGCGGCCGCGCGCCGAAGCGGGGCAGATTGAAGGAACCCTATGAAAGCAGACCGATGACCGCTGTGCTCCGCATCGATGCCGTCTATGATTTCCTGTGCCCCTGGTGCCATGTGGGCATGCGCCATCTGAAGCTGGCGATGGCGGCCGAGGCCTTGCGCGCCGATGCGCTCGCGATCCAGGTGAGCTGGCACCAGTTCATGCTGTACCCGCATTTCGATCGGGCCGGTCATGACTTCCTCGGCTTCTTCCGCGAGAAATATGGCGAGACGCTGCGCGTGCCGATGTGGGACCGGATTCGCGCCGTCGCGGAGCCGATCGGGATCGACTTCGCCTTCGAAAAGATGACGCGCGGCCCGGCCTCGCTCGACGGTCATCGGCTGGTGCGCTGGGCCGAGGCACAGCGTCCCGGCATTGCTCCAGCCCTCATCAACGATATCGCGCGCAGCTTCTTCGAGGAGGCCCAGGTGATCGACAACGAGTTTCTTGCCGGGCTGGCCGCACAGCACGGTTTCGACGCCGACGTGGCGCGGGCCCATATCGACTCCGACGCCGACCTCCAGGAGCCCTTTGCCGAGACCGAAGCCTGGCGGGCCCGGGGCGTCACCTCCATGCCGACCTACTTCCTGACCTTTCCGGACGGTCGGCAGCAGGTGATCCGCGAAACCGGGACCGACATGTTCGCCGCCGCCTTCGACACCGCCCGCCGGCTCGCCGCCTGATGCACGGCGCGCTGGAACCCGGGAGAGCTGCAACCGACGCGCCCTGGCCCAAGGCGCCGCTGGCCTGGGGCACGGTCATCGCGCTGCTGGTTGCCTATATCCTCTCCTTCGCAGACCGGCAGATCATGTCGCTCCTGGTCGGCCCGGTGAAGCGCGATCTGGGTCTCAACGATACCCAGTTCAGCCTGCTGTCGGGCCTTGCCTTCGCACTATTCTTCACGGTGATGGGGCTCCCGCTGGGCCGCCTGGCAGACCGGGCGACCCGGCGCGTCATCATTGCCGGCGGCACGCTGGCAGGCGGCGTCGCCGGCATTCTCGCCGCGCTCTCGGGTAATTTCGCCCAGCTGTTCGGGGCGCGTGCGTTCGCGGGCACGGCCGATGCCGCGCTCAGCCCATCGGCCTTCTCCATCATCGCGGACCTGTTCCCGCCGGAAAAGCGCGGTCGGGCCTTCTCGGTCTATTCGCTCGGCATTTATATCGGGATCGGGGTCGCGTTCGCCGTCGGCGGCGCACTGGTCGGGGCCTTTGCCGACCGGCCCACGGTCACGCTGCCGCTGCTGGGGGAGATCCGGTCATGGCAGGCGGTCTTCGTGGCGATCGCCATCCCGTCTCTGGTGCTGGCGCCGTTCTTCCTGCTGCTGCCCGAGCCTGCGAGACGCGGTGCGGCAAGCGATGGCGAGCCCCTGAACGTTTCGGCAACGATACGCTATGTGTGGGACCGGCGCGGGCTTTTCGGTCCTTATTTCATCGGCTTCGGCATCATCGTGCTGGCCAATTTCGCGACGCTCGCCTGGACGCCCGAATATTTCATCCGCACCTTCGGCACGCCCCCGGCCGAAATCGGCGCGTCGATGGGCGCGATGATGGCCGGCGCCGGCGCGCTGGGCGTATTGGCAGGCGGCTGGTTCAACGACTGGCTGCAGGCCCGCGGCCGGCGCGATGCGGTACTGATCACGGGCATCGTCACCTGCATCGGCTTCATGACCGCCTCGATCCTGTTCCCGCTGATGCCCACACCCGAGCTTGCCAAGCTGTTCCTGGCACCGGTTTTCTTCTTCGGGGCTTTCGCCAGCGGCGCGGCGCCATCCGCCATCGGCGCCGTCACTCCAAACGAAATGCGCGGCCAGGTCTCGGCGCTGTATCTTCTCGTCATCAACTTCTTGGGCATCGGCCTCGGGCCCACTGTCCCCGCGCTCTTCACCGACTATCTGTTCCGCGATGAAGCCAAGCTCGGCCTTTCGCTGGTGCTGACCGCCGCGGTGACCGGGCTGCCGGCGGCCTGGCTTTTGTGGAAGGCGATTCCGCGCTATCTGGCGGAGGCAAGCCACCGATAGGAGCCGTCCGCGAGCGAGCGGATGCCCTTTTCCAGCTCGGCATTGCTCTCGAACCAGGCGGAGTCGACGGCGCGCTCCTCACCCCAGTCCATCAGTTCGCCATGCTCGGCGATGCGCCACTCGCCTTCCCGCCTTTCCGCCCGCCCGACATAGCGCCCCAGGACCACAAGCTCGGCGCCCCTGTCCTTCTGCCAGTGCCAGGTGCGGACATAGGCCTCGTATCCGATCGACTTCCCATCCGGCGCGAGCAGGATGTTCGACACATCGTGCCGGGTCGCCGCGAACATCCCCATGAAGCCCATTGCCACGTCCGCAAACCCGTCGGGTCCGCCGGAATAGATGGTGCCCAGGCTGATACGCGCGTCGGGCCAGAAGGCATCGCGCAGCAGCTGCGGATCGAGCCGGTCGACCGCACGAGCATAGCGATAGATCGCCTGCCGAACGGCTTCGGAGTCGCGCGTGCCAACCGGGTCGTCTGCCGTCATGCCCGCTCCTCCCGCAGCCGAAAGCGCTGCAACTTGCCCGTCAATGTCTTGGGCAGCGCGGGCACGAACTCCACCGCGCGCGGATATTTATAGGGCGCGATCATGGTCTTCACATGGTCCTGCAAGGCGCGGGCAAGCTCGGCGTCGCCCTCGCCCGTCGCGCACACCACATAGGCCTTCACGATCATGCCGCGATCGGGGTCGGGGGCGCCGACGACGGCGCACTCGGCGACAGCCGAATGCGCGAGCAGCGCATTCTCCACCTCGGGCGCCGCGATGTTGTAGCCCGACGACACGATCATATCGTCCGACCTCGCAACATAGTGGAAATAGCCTTTGGCATCGAGCCGGTAGGTATCCCCGGTCACGTTCCAGCCGTTCACGACATAGGCCGACTGGCGGCCATCATCGAGATAGCGGCATCCGGTCGGCCCGCGCACCGCCAGCCGGCCTTCGCCTTCAGACAGCGGCGCGTCGTCGGCATCCAGCACGCAGGCCTCGTAGCCCGGCACCACCTTTCCGGTGGTGCCGGGCACGACCTCGGCGCCTGCGGCCGAGATGAAGATATGCATCATCTCGGTCGCACCGATGCCGTTTACAAGCCGGTGGCCGGTGGCCTGCTCCCAGGCGGCGAGCACGGCGGGCGGCAGATGCTCGCCGGCCGAAACGCAGGTCTTCAGACTGGAAAGGTCGGCGCCGCCGAGCATCCCGAGCATCGCCTTGTAGGCGGTGGGTGCCGTGAACAGCATGTCGATCCGGTGCCGCGCGATCGCCTGCACCATATTGGCCGGACTGCCGTTTTCCACCGTCACGGCCGTGCCGCGAAAGCGGAACGGGAACAGGATCAGCGCCCCCAGGCCGAAGGTGAAGGCAATCGGCGGAGAGCCGCTCCAGCGCAGGCCGGGCCCGGGCCGCAGCACATGGCGGGCAAAACTGTCCGCCGGGGCCAGCAGCGCCCGGTGATCGTGGACGCAGCCCTTGGGCGTGCCTGTCGTCCCCGATGTGAACGCAATCAGGGCCGGGGCGGTGGCCGGGCCGACATGCGGCGTGAAGCCCACCGGCTGGGCAGCCGCAAGCGCTTCCAGCGCGCCGGTGCCGCTGTCGCCGTCGAACGTCGCGGTCCAGCGCAGATGCCGGCTGGCGTCGGCGGCGGGCCGCCAGTCTTCCAGGCAGCGGCTGTCCACCAGGGCATGGCCGATCTCGGCCTTTGCCAGGATCGGGCCCAGCTCGCCGGCGCGGAGCATCGGCATCGTGCTGACGACAATCCCGCCCGCCTTCAGCACCGCAAACCAGCAGGCGATCATCGTATAGCTGTTGGGGCCGCGCAGCAGAACCCGGTTGCCCGGCACCAGCCCGCCGTCCTCCACCAGCAATCGCGCGATCCGGTCGGACAAGTCCTTCAGCTCGGCATAGCTCCAGGAGCCCGCATCGTTGACCACTGCCAGGCGGGCGCCCTCGCCCTCTGCCACTGCCCGGTCCAGCAGTTCGACTGCGGCATTCATCCGCTCGGGATAGCGAAGCTCGGCGAGATCGAACCGGAACAGCGGCCAGGCGCCGGCCTCGGGCAGTCGATCGACGACGAACGGATCAGTGCCGGGGCCCATCGGCGCATCCTATCGACCGGACGGGCGGGCGCGTAATAGAAAGCGGGGCGGGCATCCTCACCAATTCTTATGAGGCAAGCCGACGAAATGCGCTTGGCCCTGCGCCCGGCTGCCGCCACGCTCGGGCCGAGGGAGACTGTGCATGATCGGCTTCACCCCGAGCGAGGAGCAGGTCCAGCTGATGCGGACCGCGCGGGGATTCGCAGACCGTCATGTGCGGCCGCTTGTGGACCGCGTAAAGCGCGACGGACCGCCGGACGATCCCTGGCCGCTGGTGCAGCCGGTGTTCGAAGCGGGCGCTGCGCTGGGGCTCACGCGCCTGTTCCTGGCGCCCGACCTGGGCGGCCTTGGCGGCAGCTGCCTCGACGCCGTGCTGATGCTCGAAGAGCTTGGCGCGGCCGATGTCGGGCTCGCCTCGGACTATTTCGCGCTCACCTCGTGCATGCCGCTGATGGCCGAACGCGCCGGCGGGCCGGCGGCCCAGGCCTTCCTGCGCCGCTTCGCCGACACCCCAGCCATGGTCCTGGCGGGCGCCCAGTCCGAACCCGATGTCGCGGGATCCGAACTGATGATAGCCGGTCCCGACCCGGCGTTCGGCCCTAAGCTGTCGGCCCGGGAAGCCGACGTGGGCTGGGTTCTGAACGGTCGCAAATCGGCCTTCGTCACCAACGCCGGCGCAGCGGACTGCTTGTTCATCATCGCCCGCACTGACCCGGAGCAGCCGGTCTTCTCGGGCTTGTCGATCTTCATGGTGGACCGCGGCACTTCGGGCCTGACGGTGGGCCGCAAGACGAAACTGATCGGCTGGCCGCTCACCACCCATGCCGAGCTGCTGTTCGACGATGTTCGCTTGCCGCCCGATGCCCTGATCGGCACGCGGGGAGGGGCCGCCATGACATTCGCGAGCGTGCCCGAGATGCCGGTCTGCCTCGCCGCCTGCTTCGTCGGGCTCGCACGCGCCGCGTTCGACCATGCTCGAAGCTACGCGGCCGACCGTCGCTCGATGGGCCGGCCGATCGCCGCGCACCAGGCGGTCGCACTGAAGCTGGCGGAAATGGCCATCAACGTCGAAACCGCGCGGCTCCATGTCTGGCAGGCCGCTGCTGCCTGTGCGACCGATCCGATGCGAGCGGCAATGCTGCTGGCCCCGATAGCCAAGGCCACCGCAGTCGACATGGCGATCCGCAATGCCGAGCTCGCGGTCCAGGTTCTCGGCGGCTACGGCGTGACCACCGAATATGATGCCGGACGCTACCTGGCGGACGCCTGGATCGGCTGGTCGTGCGACTTCACGCGGGATGTCCTGCATCTGGGCATCGCGCAAGCGCTTTCGGCCGATGGCTAAGCCCCGCCGTCACTCCGGCGGAACGCCGCAAGCGCGACCGCGCGCCGGCCATCAGGCCGCTCTGAAAAAGAGAACGGCGGAACGCCGCAAGCGCGACTGCGCGCCGGCCGGAGGCCGAACTCGATGAGTCTTCCGCATCGAGCCCGGCTATCAGCCGGTAAAGTCAGTACCGATGCTGCGCAGCACCTGCACCACTTCGCAGATCGATGCGTTCAGCAGGGCGCGCTCCCGGAACGACATGGAAATCTCCGGATCGAGCCTCGCCATCTCCACGTCCAGCGTGATGAAGCCGTCGCTGCTTTCCAGGTCGAGCAGCTGGCGCGGCAGGAACGACAGATAATCCGACGAGCGGATCAGCGACTGCAGATAGCCCGCCGAGTTGGAGACGACCTGCGGCTTGGGGGGCTCCAGCCCCCGCTCGATGAACAGCTCATCCAGCGACTGCCGCCATTTCTGCGACGCCGGGGGCAGCGCCCAGGGGAATTCCAGCAGTTCGTTGCGCTGCACCGGCCGCCCGCCCAATGGATGACCGACGCGCGCGATCACCTCCAGCCGATCGACCAGCACAACCTCGGTCGTGAACATCGGGTCCGAGATGCGCGGCCAGGATCCGACCATCAAATCCAGCTCGCCCCGCCTCAACCGCGGCAGAAGATCGTCCACCAGCCCTTCGATTACGGTCAGCGCGATCCCGGGCTGGAGGCTGCGCAATGTCCGCGTCGCCGAGGGCATGATGTTGCGCGCGACCGAAGGCCCGATGCCCACCGTCACATGACCCTGTGCCTTCCCCTTCAGACTGGAAATCTGCGCCTCGGCGTTACGGATCTGCGCCTCGATCGATTTCGCATGCAGCGCCAGCGCGTTGCCGAATACCGTGGGCACCACGCCCATCGGCGTTCGGTCGAACAGGCGGACGCCCAGTTCGTCCTCCAGCTGGCGGATACTCTTGGACAGGGCCGGCTGGGTCAGCAGCAGCTTTTCGGACGCCTGGCCGATCGAGCCCAGCTCGTAAACGGCAAGGAAGTGGCGCAATCGACGGGATTCCAGCATCAGGCTCTCCCGGGCGGGCGATGAAGATGGAAAGCGCGCAGAAGTCGATGCGGATAGCAAGGATTGCCGGCGACACCGGTCCGGTCCTGGCGCTGGTCGATCCCGAGGCCGGCACTTGGTTGCAGCTCGGGCCGGCGGGCGACGACTTCGGCTGGCTCGAGCCCGGTTCGCCGTTGCCGGTGCCGCCGCTGAGGGCGACGCCCGAACGTATCGACGCCGCTCGATTGCTGCCACCCGTCGTCCCGCGCAGCTTTGTCGGAGTGGGGCTCAACTACCGCGCACATGCGGCCGAGCAGGGCCGGCCCCTCCCAGCCGAGCCGCCGCTGTTCCTGAAGAACCCGCGCTGCCTTGCGCCCCCGTTCGGCGCGCTGCCGCTGCATCCCGCGTCCAGCTGCCTCGATTATGAAGCGGAGCTTGGCATCGTCATCGGGCGTGCGATATTCGCCTGCTCCCGGGCGGAGGCCGAGGCTGCAATCGCCGGCTGGGTCGTCGTCAATGACTTCACGCTTCGCGATCTCGTCCGCCCCGAAACCCTGACGATCGCGAAGGGAGGGCCGGCGATGGGCCCGATCGGTCCCTGGTTTACGGGCGTCGCTGCCGTTTCGGTGGCGGCCGCGTCCGCCCTTCAAATCCGCTGCCGGGTAAATGGCGAGCTGCGGCAGAACGCCAGCACTGCCGACATGCATTTCGGCCCGGTGGACCTGGTGCATCGCATCGCGCGCCACCTGCCGCTGGGGCCCGGCGACGTGATCGCGTCGGGCTCGCCGGGCGGCTCGGGGGTCGGGTTCGATCCGCCGCGCTGGCTGCGCGAAGGAGACACCATCGAAACCGACATCGAAGGGCTGGGCAGCCTGTGCCATCGGGTGGTCAGGAATAGCTGACCTCGCCGGTCACATTGTCGACGAGCACGTTGCAGTCGAGATACTCGATCTCGGGCTCATGGCCGGTCTTCGCCTTGATATTCGCCTTCGCCATCTCGAAAAAGCGTTCGGCCGACGCCCGGTCCTGCCACAGATAGATGGACCGGCCCACACCTTTGGCCGCGTCGATGTGGATCGTCTTGCGGATCAGCGCCGGCGCTGCCCGCTGATAGAGCGGCACGGTGTGCCGGATTTCCGCCAGTGCGCCCTCACGGCTCTCGCCGGGCGCCAGCTTGAACGTCACGATCGCCGTGATCATTGCGCATCTCCCATCGTCAGCACCAGCTTGCCTTGCCGCCCGCCGGCGTCGATCCGGGCGTGGGCATTCACCACCTCGGCCAGCGGCACGCTCGCCTCCAGCGGGACGCGAATCTGCCTCGCTTCGATCAGCGGCCGAAGCTCGTCCAATATGGCCGGCTGGGCCGAAAAGGCGACTTCGCGCGTGGTAACGCCATGCGCTGCCTGCATCTCGCCACGCGCCTTCAGCTCAACCGGGTCGCCGCGCAGCACGATAAGCAACTGCCCACCGGGCTTCAGCACCCGGTAGCTGTCAATCGCAGTCTGCCCGCCGATGCAGTTCAGCACCACATCGATGCCAGAGACCTCGTCGGCGAAGTTGCCGGCCGAATAGTCGATCACCTGGTCCGCCCCCAGGCCGCGGACGAAATCGAGGTGGCGGGTCGAGCAGGTGGCCGCCACCCAGGCGCCCTTCGCCTTGGCGATCTGCACGGCGAAGGCCCCCACCCCCCCGGAGGCCGCCTGCACCAGCACACGGCTGCCCGGGCCGATGCCTGCCATCGCCACCAGCGCATACCAGGCCGTGCAGGCCGGCATCGGTACCGCGGCGGCTTGCGCGAAGTCCAGATTGGCCGGCATGCGCCGCACCAGATAGCTCGGTGCCGCGACATAGCCGGCATAGCTGCCCTGCCGCATCGGATCGAGCAGCCCATAAACCCGGTCGCCGACGTCGAGTTCGGAGACATCGAAACCCTTGCGCACCACGATGCCGGCGACGTCGGTTCCCAACACATGCGGCATCGGCAGCGTGAACAACCCGTGGAGCCAGCCGCGCCGGAGCTTCGCCTCGAACGGGTTCAGCCCGGTCGCCTTCACCTCGATCAGCACTTCATTGTGCGGCGCCATCTGCGGCAGCGGCACATCGGCGAGCTTCAGCATCTCGGGCCCGCCATAGCCGGTCAGCAGGGCGGCCTTCATGGTTTTGGGAAGCTCCGGTCCCTCGGTCATTCGCTGTCCTCCAGTTCGACGATCTGCTTGCCCGGCGGGCTGTCCGCGAACAGACCGGCAAAGGCAGCCGCCGCACTCTCCAGCCCCTTGTGAATTGTTTCGGCCGGCGTCAGCGTGCCGTCGGCAAGCCAGCCCTGGAGCCGGATTCTAGCCTCAGCCGCACGATCCATATGATCGGCCAGCAGGAAGCCCTCCATTCGCGCCCGCTTCATCAGGATCGTCGCCGCATTACCATAACGGGGCAGCGCCTCGCCGCCATAGCCCGACAGGAAACCAAGCAGCAGCACCCGGGCGCGCGGGTTCAGATGTGTCAGCATCCGTTCGTGGAACGCGCCGCCAAGGCCATCCACGAACGCATCGATGCCGGGGCCCGGCCAGTCCGCTTCCCCGTCAAGCGCCTCGACGTCGATGCTGCGCAGAAAATCGGCCTGTGCCCGGCTGACCGCAGTGCCGACGATGCGTAGCCTGGGCGCCGTCCGTTGCGCAATCTGGCACACAAGGCTGCCGACCGCACCCGCAGCAGGCGCAACCAGCAGCGTTTCGCCGCCCTGCAACGACAGCGCCTCGACCACGAACCAGGCCGCAAGGCCGGTCGCCCCCAACAGGTTCAGATGCTGGTGCGGCAAGACTCCCTCCACCCGCGTCAGCCGGCCGGCC
Source organism: Sandaracinobacter sp. (assembly GCA_031425455.1). Taxonomy (GTDB): domain Bacteria; phylum Pseudomonadota; class Alphaproteobacteria; order Sphingomonadales; family Sphingomonadaceae; genus Sandaracinobacteroides. The sequence goes on from JANPJJ010000102.1 coordinate 16,051, forward strand.
TCCACCGAGCTCAGCGTCTGCCAGCCGAGTTCGCCGACCACCCTGTCTCCTGCGGAAAAGCCCGGGTCGTTAGAGGCAAGAACCCGCCCGACGCCACGGCCTTCCACCGGGCGCCCGATCCGCATCGCCGGCCCGAACGGAGGCTTCGCCTGCATCCGGAGGCGCGGCATCGGGTCCATCGACAGATGGGTCACCCGCACCAGCACCTCGCCGATGCCGGGCACCGGGTCGGGCAATTCGCGCAGCTCGAAATCGGCCGCTTGAGGCAGACCTTCCGGATAGCGGGCCAGGCAAAGCGCCTTCATGCCAACCCCTTCATGCGAGGTCGCCCAGAAACGCGTCCAGCGCCGCATTGAACGCGTCCGGCGCCTCCAGATTGGAGATATGCCCGGCGCCCTCGATCTCGACGAAGCGGGCACCCGGAATCCGATCGGCCATCAGCCGGGCGTGGGCTGGCGGCGCGACCCGGTCTTCGCTGCCCGTCAGCACGAGCGTCGGAACCGCGAGGCTCTCGAACGGCAGAAAGTCGGTGAAGGCCGTGACCGCCCGCATCGCAGCGACATAGCCCTCCGTCCGCAGCCGCCGGTGGCTGTCGAGCAGGGCCTCGCGCGCTTGCCGTCCGATGTTCGGCCCGGCGATCTCGGCCACGATCGTTTCAGCGATGTCGGCCGGGGTCTTGCCCTCTTCCAAAAGCGGCTTCAACCGCAGCGCCAGAAATGCGGCCACTCGTTCGGGCGCCGCCGCCTCGCGCGATCCGGCGCTGGTATCGGCAAGGGTCAGGCTGCGCACCGTGTCGGGATGGCGCTTCACCAGGTCGAGTGCAATGCGCCCGCCCATCGAGAGCCCGACCACATGCGCCGGTGCGCCGAGCGCCCCGATCACATCGGCTGCGTCGTCGGCGAACGCCTCGAACCGCGAAACCGTGCCGGCGCTTTCCCCATAGCCGCGTGCATCCCAGGCCGCCGCGCGGTAGCGGCCGGAAAAATGCGCCAATTGCGGCGCCCAGTTGCGATGATTGCCGCCAATGCCGTGCAGGAACAGCAGGGTGGGGCCCCGTCCGGCCACGTCGACATGTATGTCCCCCACCTGCATGAACGTCAGGCGAGGTCGGGCACGAGCTTGCCGCCCATCACCACCGGCGTCCCGTCCAGCATGATCGTGCAGTTCCGCACCGGCAGGTCGAAATGGCCCAGCGTGTGCCGGTTCGCAAACGGGTTGGCGCCAGTCGAGAACAGGAAGTTGCCGGCGAAGGCCCGGCATTCGATGCCGTTTACGTCGCCCTTGTCGTACAGCATCAGCGATTCCCAGCGCGCGCCGTGGTTCATGCCCCAGCCGACATGGCTGGTGCCATAGGCCTCGGGATCATCCCATGCCTCGAAATAGGCCCGCATCAAGTCGGCGTCGGTGCCCTGCCCTTCCACCGCCGTCACATAATCCCGTTCGATCGACAGGCGGATCGGCTTTTCCAGATAGCGCTTGAAGGTAATATTGATGTCGCCTTCGTCCAGCACCAGCGTACCGGTCACGGTGCCTCGCGCCGGGAAGCAGGAACAGATACCGCCCGGCCAGGTCGCCAGCGTGCCCGGGCTGATCGCAGCGCCCAGATTGCCGCCGATCCGGGCGCCTTCCAGCCCGATCGAAAGGTCGGTGCCGGCCGCGCTCGTTACCTGCATTTTCTTTGCCGCCTGCATCATCGCCCGGCCCTTCAGCACGCGCGGGATGATGCCGCGGTCGGGCGCCATTCGTTCCAGCGCCTCCGGATGCTCGTTGGAGATGTAGAGGATGCGGCTGCCGGCTCCCAATATTTCCGGCGTTTCGTCGGCGTGCATCAAGCCCTCGACGGTCAGGTCCACCACCAGCTTCGAGGCCTTCAGCGCCGCCAGCACCGCCGTCACGCCCTGCAACGCATTGGAGGACCCGGTGGAGCGAACCGGGACCGGGGCCGACAGGGCGGGCGTGGGCACTACCAGATGAAAAGCCCGCGCCCCGATCCTCAGCAGCGCCAGTTCGGCGAGATGGGTATTGATCGCCCTGCTCTGGCTTTCCGACAGGATCACGACTTCGTCACCCGCCGAGACGTCCGACAGCCGGAACGCGGCTTCGAAAGTGTCGATCCACCTGGCCTCGATCCGGTCCACCAGCATCTTGTTGTCCTCGCCCGGCACAGGACGGCCTGCCCGCCTTTGCCTTTGATGGCCTCCGCCCGAAGGGCACGCCATTCAAAAGCCCGCCAGCCGACATAACTAAAAGATTGCGCTCAGAAGCGGAGGACCGTCTGCCCATGGGGTCCGGCGTCCAGCCGGAGCAGGCCCGCGCCGGGCGGCCCGATCAACGGAACGGCGCGCGCCATGGACCCGCTCAGCACCCAGCTCCCCCCGGGCAAGCAGCCGATGGCCTCGGCAAGCCAGGCCAGCGCCGCCAGCGGATTGCCCAGCACTGCGTCGGCCGTACCTTCGGTCGCAGCCCCTCCCTCGACAGCGAGCGACACCCGGAGCGCCCTCGGATCGTCCAGCAGGGCGAGCGGCAGGACCGGCCCCAGCAGCGCTCCCAGCCCCGCCGCATTGTCGGCCACGATGAACCCCGCCCCCAACTCGAACGCCTGTGGGTGCGATGGCCGCACGATCTCGGCCGCGGCGCGCATCTCGCCCACGGCGGCCAGCGGAGGCTCGCCCGCAACCAGGTCGCGAGCAAGTCGGAACGCGATTTCGGGCTCGGCTTCGGCCGGCCTGTCGCCGCCTAGCGGTGCCAGGTCCCCGTCGATCCAGAGCCGCTCGGCGAACAGCCGGCCCCGGATCGGCGCAGCCAGCTTCAGAAAGGCCATTGCGGCTGCATTCGTGGCGCCGATCTTCCACCCGGCCGGCGTGCCCAGACCGGCCTCGCCGTGCGCTGCCAGGGCATAGCCGGTTTCCAGCGAGACGGGCCTTGGCGGCAGCGCCACCGTTCCGCCGGCCAGCCGGGCTGGCACCAGCGTCGCTGCCCAGTCTGCAAGATCGCGATCCATGGCTTCCTCTACATTGCAGTGGACCGGGGTGGGAGGGGTATGCAAAAAAGGGATGGCCCTGGCCGGCTCCCCTATGCCCTGCAGCCGCCGGTTCGATTGTAGGAACCGCAATGGATTGCCGGTAGAAGGAAACGACAATGGCAGCAGCGCGTCACCTGTCCTACGCCGAGCGGGAATGGTTTCCCCAGCCTGCCGCCGAAGCGGCGCTGCGAGGATGGCTGGACGACGCCCTGTGCCGGAACGCTGCCGCAACCGAATTTGCCGGGCGCCTGCTGGAGGAAACCGCGATCCGGCTGCGCGACATCGTCGACCATGTGGGCTTCGCCGGCGCGCCGCCCCACGCGCTTGCTGCCGCCGGCTGGGCCTCCGACGCTGCCGGCGTGTGGCGCAATCCTGCCGGCCTGTTCCCGCCGCTTGTGCCCAGCGAGACAGACATCGTGTGGCTGCGGGTGGAATCCGTCGAACAGTTCCTTGCCGCCAATGGCCTCGCCGCACCGATCGAAGGCGAACCGCTGGCGCCGCTGCGCCGGGCGATCGCCTTCCCCGGCGAAGGGGTGGCGCTCGGCATTGTCGAACGCAACGGCTCGGCCGGATTCGAGCCCGTGGCCGACGATCCGGTCGAGCGACGTGCCGCAAGGCTCGCCCTCCAGCGCTTCCGCGCCCGCCGCCGCCAGTTCGACCGCGTCGAGCAGGGGCTCGCCCACACCGAGGAGCTGGTCGACACCGCGGTGCAGGCCCTCGGCTCGCACCGCGCCTGTGCGCTCTGGCTTTCGGCCGAGCGGGACTATTGGCTGCTACGCTGCAACGCCGGGCGGGTGCAGAAGGCGAGGCAGGATGCGATCGGCGTGGGCTGGGCCAATATCGATCACCACACCTATGACAGCAGCCGGCTGCATTACCGCCGCACCATCCGGATCCTGGAAAAGCTGGGCTACGAGCTTCGCGAGATGCTCTATGCCGGCGACATGGCCGGCTGGGGCAGCCAGGTTCTGGAACAGCCCGCGATCGGCTCCACCATCTTCGCCGACGTCGATCTGGCGCCGCACGAAGTCGATCTGGATTTCGCGCACGAAGAACTGCCGCCGCTCGACCATCATCGTCGCGCCGGGCTGATCTGCGAACTGCACGGCGAAAGCATTCTGGAGCAGGGGCTGAACCATGTGGCCTGCTTCTACGACCAGCGCCGGATGCGCACGCAGCTGGCCGATCTCGGCATCCGCACCATGGCGCCCTTCTCGGACATGCCGCACCTCTATCAGGAGCTGACGAATGGCGACTGGGCCGCCGTGGACCCGGCCCGGGTAGACCGGCTGGAGGCGGAAGGGCATCTGCCCCCCGACGAAGCGGAGCGCATCCGTCTGGAGGGCGCCATCGTTACCCATCTGGAAAATATCGAGCGCAACGACGGCTACAAGGGCTTCAACAAGCCCGGCATCGACGGTGTCCTGCGCAAGCTCGATCCCCGGGAATATGGTGAGCTGAAGGCGGCCGGCTGATGGCGAGCCTCTACAGCCTGGACGGCGTCGGCGGCCGTCCCGCGGTCGCGGCGCTTCGCGATCGGTTTGCAGACCAATTGCAGACCGGGGACGCGGTTCGCACCCAGCATGGCGCGATCGAAGGTGTCGCTGGCGGCGGCTCGCCCGACGCGGTCCTGTTCGCCCAGAGCACGGCCGACGTCGCCGACGCCGTCCGGATTTGCGCGGCGCATCGCTTTCCCGTGATCGCGCACGGCGCGGGCAGCAGCCTCGAGGGCCAGCTCGCCGCTGTCCGCGGGGGCCTCTCGCTGGACCTGACCGGCATGGACCGGGTGCTGGAAGTGAACGCTGCCGATCTCGATGTGAAGGTGGAGGCCGGTGTCACCCGCGAGGCCCTGAACGCCGAGCTGCGCAGCCATGGCCTGTTTTTCCCGCTGGATCCCGGCGCCAATGCGACGCTGGGCGGTATGGCGGCGACCCGGGCCAGCGGCACCAACGCCGTTCGCTATGGCACGATGCGCGAAGTCACGCTGGGGCTGAGCGTGGTAACGGCCGCCGGCGATGTGATCCGGACCGGTACGCGGGCGCGCAAGTCGGCCGCCGGCTACGATCTTACCCGGCTCTACGTCGGCTCCGAAGGCACGCTCGGCATCATTACCGAGCTGCGGTTGCGGGTGTTCGGCGTGCCGGAGGAGATCGCCAGCGCGGTCGTGCAGTTCGAAACGCTCGAACAGGCGGTCGCGTCGGTGATGCTGGTGATGCAGATCGGCGTGCCCGTTGCCCGGATCGAGCTGCTGGACGAGCTGCAGATGGACGCCTGCATCCGCTACTCCAGACTGACCGAGCTTGCGCCTCGCCCCACACTGTTCCTGGAGTTCCACGGATCGCCCGGGGCTGTCGCCGAGCAGGTCGAAACGGTGCGCGCCATCACGGCCGACCAAGGCGGCGGCGCGATGGCATTCGCCACCCTCACCGAAGATCGGAACCGGCTGTGGAAGGCCCGGCACAGCGCCTGGTTTGCCGCCAAGGCGCTTCGCCCCGGGGCAGAGGCCTTCGCAACCGACGCCTGCGTTCCGATCTCCCGCCTGGCAGAAGCTGTCGCCGAAGCCCGCACCCTGGCAGCAAACGCCGGCCTGATCGCGCCCTTGGTCGGACATGTCGGCGACGGCAATTTCCACATGCTGCTGCTGTTCGACCCGGCGGCTCCGGAAGAGCGTGCCGGGGCCGAGGCCGTGTCGGCCGGGATCGCCCGGCTCGCTATCCGGCTGGGCGGCACCTCGACCGGCGAACATGGCATCGGCCTGCACAAGCTCCACGCCATGGAAGCAGAACATGGCGAAGGGGCGCTTGCCGTCATGGCAGGTCTGAAGAAGGCGCTCGACCCGCTGAACATCCTCAATCCGGGAAAGACGGTGCCGAACCGGGGTTAACCCCGGCGGCGCCCCAGCCACATCCGCCCCAGCACATTCTGCCCCGAGACGCCGTGCCATACCGCCGCGGCCACGTGCAGCAGCACGAGTGCGATCAGGATCCGGGCGAACAGCTCATGGCCGGCGTGCGGCGGGAACAGCTCGAAGCTCGGCGGCAGCACGACCGGCGCGCCGCTCAGAAGCGGCCAGAGACCGGCCAGCGCGACCATCCCGATCCCGGTCGCCAGCATGGCGAAGATCACGGCGTACATCGTCCAGTGCACCGCGCGGGCGGCGATCGCTTGCGGGCGTGAACCGACCGGGCCAGGCCGCGCCGTCAGCAGCCGCGTCGCCAGGCGAAGGATCATCAGCACGCCGAGCGCCAGTCCGCCACCGATATGCGCCCTGAGGTACAGCGGCTTCATCGGATCGCTGTTCGGTGTCAGCTGCAGCAAGGTCAGGCCGCCGACCAGGCTGGCGCCGATCATCAGCGCAACAAGCCAGTGCAGCGCCACCAGCAGCGGATGGTAGCGGACGACCGCCTCGTTCATGCCTTGCTCCCTCCCGATCGCAACCCCGGTGTCTTCACGGTTACCCACTGCCGCGCAGCGTCGCCGCTGAAACGGTCGGCGTGATCGCGAACGAAGTCTCGCATCGTCCGGGGCGCCCGGCCCAGCAGCCGGCCGAGCGTGTCGGTGAGGGCCGCATTCGCTCCGCGCCGGGTGATCCAGTAAACGCCCGTCATGAACAACAGCGTGTCCCAGCTCACGCGCGGGCCGACGGTGCGCCAGAAGCGCCAGAAGCCGGGCTCGGCATAGCTGATCGGGCGGCCCAGCTCCTCGGTGAAGATCGCCGCGACCTGGTGGAAATCCAGCGCCTCGGGCCCGGTCAGCACATAGGCCTGTCCCGCATGCGCGGCGGGATCGCTCATGACCTGCACTGCAACCTCGGCAACGTCCCGGCTGTCGACGAAGCTGGTGCGGCCCCTGCCGGCCGGGATCAGGATCTCGTCGCTGGTGGCGATATCGACCGCATGGGTGGTGATGTCGCGGATCAGGTTCTGGCTGAAGAAGGCGGCGCGCAGGAACGTGTAGGGCACCCCCGACGCTTCGATGGCGCGCTCCACCGTATAGTGCGGCACCAGCTTCGTCTCCCCGGCGGTCGGCACCGAGAGATAAACGATGTGGCGCACCCCGGCTGCCTTGGCTGCCTCCACGAAAGGCAGCATCCAGCGGCGCGCAGTGCCCGGGTGCGGCAACGGGAACAGCAGGAACAGGATGGAGACTCCGTCCAGCGTGTCGGCCCAGGTGGCGCGGTCGGCAAAGGAGAAACGCGTCCGGGCGACATCGGGCCCATAAAGCCGGTCGATCTTGGCGGGTGTGTTGGCAGCGACCCGGAACGGCAGCGTGCCATCCGCGATCAGCATCCGCACCAGCTCGGTTCCGACATTGCCGTTGGGCCCCGTCACGACGATCATCTGGCCAATTCGCTCCCTGCCTGCCTAGGACGTAACGCACATGCAGCAGCGGCCCGCCGCTTGCACCATAGCAACGCGGCAGTAGGACCCAACTTCAGGATTTGGCCCCGACCCGCACCCCAAACGAAATTTCATGAGACCAGACCGGGATTGCGCCTAGCGGGCAGCCGCCCATCCCCGCACGCTTGGTGTCATAAAAATCAGTCAGGGAGACATGGGGATGGCAAAAGGCAGCGGGGAGCGTCGCACCCACCGGCGGCGGCTCTGGCTCTCGACGGCATTGCCGCTCGTCCTCGCACTCCCGGCCGAGGCGCAGAGCCAGACGGCAGACGCCGGGACTGCCGCCGCAGCGATCGGGGCCGACGATATCATCGTGACCGCCCAGAAGCGCGAAGAGCGGCTGCAGGATGTGCCGATCTCGATCAATGTGCAGACCGGCACCACGCTGGAGAACCAGGGCGTCAGCCAGTTCATCGACCTGCAGTCCCGCGTGCCCAACCTCTCCATCACCGACACGCCGGCGAACGGCTCGATCTTCATCCGGGGCATCGGCACGTCCGGCAATACGCTCAGCTTCGAGCAATCGGTCTCGCTGTTCGTCGACGGCATTTATGGCGGTCGCAACCGTCAGTTCATGCAGCCCTTCTTCGATGTCGAGCGGATCGAGGTGCTGCGCGGCCCGCAGGGTGCGCTGTTCGGGCGCAACACCTCGGCCGGTGCGCTGAACGTAGTGACCCGGCGCCCGAGCCAGACGTTCGAGGGCAACGCGTCTGCCGAATATGAATTCGTGCGCGACAGCTATGCGCTTCAGTTCGGCGCCGGCGGGCCTGTCACCGACACGCTTTCGCTGCGTGTGGCAGCTCGCTATGCCCACCAGAACGGCTGGCTAGACAACTCGACCCTCGACCGCACCGAGCCGGACCGTGACGACATCTTGTCCCGCGCCTCGCTGCTGTGGGAGCCGACCGACAGGGTTCGCGTGTTCGCCAAGGTTGAATATGGCCATTCCGATATCATCGGCGCCGCGTTCGAATTTGTCCCCGGGGGCGGCCAGCCGGACTATACCGTCGATCACGACGACGCCCTGGCGCCGCTGGGCGACAACAGCCGCGCAGTAAACGGGGTGATACAGGTCGATGCCGAGATCGGCACCCACACGCTCACCTCCGTCACCGGCTACAGCTGGTATGATTACGCCCAGGCCTTCAACATCCAGGCCAAGCGCCCGGCCCGGCTTGTGACGGTGAACGCCGAAGTCTTCGAGCAATGGTCTCAGGAAATCCGGCTCGCCTCTCCGGCGGATCGGCCGTTCGACTATATCGTCGGCGGCTATCTCGAAAGCTCCTCGTCCGACATCGCCCGCCTCAGCCTGCTGCGCATCCCACCCGGGCCGCCGATCCCCGATATCCGCATCCGCAACACCCGCGATTTCGTGCAGGATACCGACGTCGTTGCCCTGTTCGGTCAGCTGAACTGGAAGCCGGTGGAGCAGCTTAAAATCGGCGTCGGCCTGCGCTGGACCCAGATCAAGAAGGATGGCGCAACCTCGGGCATCAACAACACCCGGCCGCCGTTCGGCCCCCCCGTGATCGTGCCGCGCGTGCCGCTCAGCGCAAGCTTCAAGGAGAATGACTGGTCGCCGACCGCCAGCGTAACCTGGCAGCCGGTCGACGCGGTCAGCCTCTATGTGCGCTATTCGGAAGGATCAAAGGGCGGCGCCTTTTCCGAAACGGTCACCAACATCAAGGACTTCGTGCTTCAGCCCGAACAGGCGAAGGCCTGGGAGGCCGGGGCCAAATTCTCGGCACCGTCCTTCGGCGGGTTCCTGAACATCGCGCTGTTCCAGACCGACTACACCAACCTGCAGAAGTCCACGCTGGACATCACCAACGCCACCTTCATCACCACCAACGCCGCCGGCGCCCGGGTGAAGGGGCTGGAGATGGAAGCGGGCGCCCGCCCGGCCGAGTGGCTGCGGCTTGGGGCCAGCCTCGCCTATCTCGACAGCAAATATACCGACTATCCGAACGGCCCGTGCAACTTCCCGAACGAGCTGGCGGTCGGCTGTGTCGAGGACAAGACCGGAGACCGGCTGCAGAACTCGCCAAAGTGGAGCGGCAATTTCTACGCGGACATCGATGCGCCGCTCAGCGACAATCTGCGCCTGATCGGCAGCTGGACCACCAGCTTCCGCTCCGACATCAACTATCAGGACATCCTGCACCCGCTGGAGGTGCAGGAGGGCTTCTCCAAGACCGACGTGCGTGCCGGTATCGCCGGCGCCGAGCGGCAGTGGGAAGTGGCGCTGCTGGTTCGGAACCTGTTCGACAAGCGGACGTCGGGCATCATCTTCCAGACCTTCCAGCCCGGCACCAATCCGGTACTCGACCGGGTCCACATGCCCGACCCGCGCCGATCGATCACACTTCAGGCGCGCGTGCGGTTCTGATGTGCCGCCGCCTCGCGGCCGCCCTGCTGCTGGGCGCGTCGCAGGCGGCGCTTGCCCAGCCGGCGGCTGGGCCGCCGCCAAACATCCTTCTGATCGTCGCGGACGATCTCGGGATTGCTGACCTGGGCGCGTTCGGTGGCGAGATCGAGACCCCCAATCTCGACTCGCTGGCGCGAGAGGGCAACCGCCTCGACCGTTTTCACGCTGCGCCCACTTGCTCCCCGAGCCGGGCGATGCTGCTGACCGGAACGGATGCGCATACGGCCGGGCTCGGCACCATGGCTGAACTGGTGACACCGGCGCAGGCCGGGCGGCCGGCTTACCGCGGAGAGCTTGCGCCCGACGTGCCCACCCTTGGCGAGCGGTTGCAGGCTGCGGGCTATCGAACGCTGTTCGCAGGCAAATGGCATCTGGGCGGGGGCGGTCCGGCCGCGCGCGGCTTCAGCTCGTCCTTTGCGCTCATGCAGGCCGGGCATCATCATTTCGGGGCTGACGCAGGGGCCGGGGTGACCTATCTGGACAATGGCCGCGCGGTTGCCCGGCTGCCGGTGGATTTCTACTCGTCGACTGCCTTTGCCGACCGGCTGATCGTCGACCTGAAAGCGACGTCCCCGGACATCCCCGTTTTCGCAACACTCGCCTTCACCGCTCCGCACTGGCCGCTGATGGCACCGACCGCCGATATCGCGCGGCAGAAGGGTCGGTACGACGACGGTTACGAAGCGCTGCGGGAGCGCCGGATCGCCCGGCAGAAGGCGCTCGGTATCCTGCCCGCAACCGCCGCCGCACGCGCAATGGAGCTGCCGCCGGGTACCCGATGGGCCGAGCTGTCGGCAGACAACCGAGCGAAGGCGGCCCGACGGATGGAAGTCTATGCGGCGATGGTCACGCGGATGGACGCCGAGATCGGCCGGGTCCGGGCCGAGCTGAAGCGGTCCGGACGCGACCGCAATACGATCATCCTCTTCCTGTCCGACAACGGCGCCGAGGCGGTGGACCTGACGCGCGCCGCTGCGGGCTTCCGAGCAGCAGGTGGCGGCGGCTCCCATGGCGCGGCATTTCAGCAGGGCATCGCACGTGCCGACAACAGCCTTGCAAGCCTCGGCACAGCGGCCAGCTACGCCGCCTATGGCCCGGGTTGGGCGCAGGCCGGGAACGGCATCGGCTGGCTGTGGAAGGCCTTCCCGACCGAGGGCGGGACCTGGGTTCCGGCGATCCTGCGCGTGCCCGGAGCCCGGCCCGGGCCGATCCGGGCACGGCTCGACATCCGCGATGTGGCGCCAACCCTGCTCGAGCTTGCCGGCGTTGCCTCGGCACCGACAGCCGGGCGAAGCTGGAAGCCATTGCTGGGCGGCAGCGCCACATCGGTGCGCGGCGACGACGATGTGTTGGCACATGAGCTGTTCGGCGCGCGCTCGCTTCGCGCCGGCGCGTGGAAGCTGCTGGATGTCGGGGACCGACGCTGGCAGCTGTTCGACCTGGACGCCGACCCCGGCGAGACCCACGACCTGGCCCCGGCGGATCCGGCGCGCGTCGCCGCGCTGTCAGCACGATGGGAAAGTTGGGCGAGAGACTCCGGCGTGGTGCCGCCGGGCCGCCCGATCCCGATGCTGATGCGTCCCGGTGCGCCGGATGCAGGTGCACCGCCGGCGGGCACACCCCCCTTGCAGGAAGCCCCATGATGATCGACCGCCTGCAGGACCTCCCCGTCGCCGTGCAACACAATGCCGACGGAACGGTCACGATCGTGCTGGACATCGCGGTGCTGGGGCATACCGATGCAGCCGACGACAACGGCCGGATCGGGCCGCGCGATACGCAGAACTACTTCGGCATCGACGTGCGGGGCGACAGCTATTTCGTCGAAAGCCTGGTCTATCCGGGCGGCACGATCCCCACGCCGACGGTGCCGACCCGCCTTTCGGTGAACCCCAGGGGCTTGCCCAAACTGAACAACGAGGTCGTGTGGGATTTCACCCGGGCGAAGCCGATCGGCCACCATTTCAACCGCGGCTGGATCCTGATCAACGGCCAGCCCGAACCCGGCCGCGACACACACGGAACCATTGTCGAGACGGCACGAACGGCACCGCACCTCCTCTCCACGCACAATCTGGTGATCGGCATCCCCACCCCCGACGATCTGACACCGCCGATGCTGGTGACTGCCGGGGTTGAGAACGGCAACGACCCCGATGCCGAGGAAATGGTCCGCGCTGTCACCGGCGGCACCGGCCCGTTCCGCTTTGCCCGGGGCGAGGCGCGGCAGCAGCGGATCGGTCGCAACACAACGGCGTTGCGCACCTTCTCCAGCTATGCCGACGTGTTCGCGCCGAACTACC
>JANPJJ010000103.1:0-7911 GCA_031425455.1 Sandaracinobacter sp.
TGCGCTTCGGCGACCGCGACGGCCACCAGATCTTCCTGGAACCCGAAGGCCTGGACGATCGACTGATCTATCCCAACGGCATTTCAACCAGCCTGCCCGAAGATGTGCAGCTCGCCGTCGTCCATTCGATCCCTGCCTCGAGCGTGCGGCGATTGTCCAGCCGGGCTATGCAGTCGAATATGATCATATCGACCCGCGCGCCCTAGACACGACGCTCCAGCTGAAATCGCTGCCCGGCCTGTGGCTGGCCGGGCAGATCAACGGCACGACCGGCTATGAAGAAGCCGCGGCCCAGGGGCTGGTCGCCGGGTTGAACGCAGCCGGGGCCAAATGGGTTCCCGACCGCGCGACCTCCTATATCGGGGTCATGATCGATGATCTGGTGACACATGGCGTCTCCGAACCGTACCGGATGTTCACGTCCCGTGCTGAGTTCCGCCTTCGGCTCCGCGCCGACAATGCCGATCTTCGGCTGACCGGCGTTGCCGAGCGTCTCGGCTGTGTAAGCGCGTCACGCCTGGCGCACTTCCACCACCGCCGCCGCGCCATCGAAGCCCTTGCCAACAGTTTGAAGGACAGGCGGGTCGCAGCATCGGCCTTGCCGGAGGTCGGCGGCGACGGCGCCGCGCGGACCGCCTGGGAGTGGGCGCGTTTCCCGGGCGTCGATTGGCCGATGTTGCAGAAAGTCATGCCCGATCTCGTTTCAGCTCCGGAAATCGCCGAGACGGTCCTCACCGACGCGCGCTACGCTGTCTATCTCGATCGGCAGGAGGACGATCTCGCACGAGTCCGGCGGGAGGAGGGGGTGATTGTTCCACGTGGAACAATTTTCCGCGCAATCCCGGGCCTGTCGAACGAGATGGCGGAGCGGCTGGAGCAGGCGAAACCCGAGACGCTGGGCCAGGCTTCCCGCGTAAGAGGTGTCACGCCGGCCGCGATCACCGCGCTTCTGGCGCATCTTCGGAAGACCCAGCTTCGGGCCGCCTGATTTTTGAGTGGACAAGTCGAGAAGAGGTCCGCAGCCGCTTGGCAGGATGCTCCGATTGTTCCACGTGGAACAATGACCCCCGCCGAGTTCGAAAAGCTGTTCGATGTTCCACGTGGAACAATGCAGCAACTCGATACCTACGTGGCACTGCTGAAGGACTGGCAGGGTAGAATGAACCTCGTGGGCCCTGCAACGCTGGATGATATCTGGGGCCGGCACTTCGCCGATTCGGCGCAGCTGAAGAACCATGTCCCTGCCGGACAGTCCTGGCTCGACATCGGCGCTGGGGCCGGATTTCCCGGCATGGTGCTGGCAGCATTGGGATGGGGCCGCTTCCATCTGGTCGACTCGGTCGGCAAGAAGGCCCGCTTTCTGAACGCCGTGCGACAAGAGTTGAACCTCCACAATACCGTGTCGGTCCACTGTGCACGAGTGGAGTCGCTGCCGCCGCTGGGCGTCGACCTCGTCACCGCCCGCGCCGCCGCGCCGCTTGCCACGCTGCTCGATTGGGCGCTTCGTCATCTACGCCCCGGTGGCAGATGCGTCTTTCCGAAAGGCCGGCGCTGGGCCGACGAAGTTTCGGAGGCCGAAGCCCTGTTTTCGTTCGACCTGACCCCATATCCGAGTATGACGGACCCCGAGGCCAGAATACTCCTGATCGAGAAGGTGAAGCGGCGCTGATGCGAACGATCGCGCTGGCAAACCAGAAGGGCGGGGTGGGCAAGACCACCACGGCCGTCAATCTCGCCACCGCGATCGCGGCTGCCGGGAAACGGGTGGTGCTCATCGATTTCGACCCGCAGGGCAACGCCTCGACGGGCTTCGGAGTGCCCCGAGACCAGCGCGCGCCCGGCAGCTATGAAATCCTGCACAATCCGATACTTGCGGGCAGCGCGGCGCGCGAGACGGTCGTGCCGGGACTGTTTCTGGTGCCCGCCAACGAGGCGCTGGCCGGGGCCGAAGTCGAACTGATCGGGGAAAGCAACGCCGCCGGCCGGCTGAAGGCCGCGATCCAGCGGCTTCCGGTGGTCGATTTCGTGTTCATCGATTGCCCGCCCTCTCTCAGCATCCTGACCCTGAATGCGCTCGTCGCCGCCGATGGCGTTCTGATCCCGCTGCAGACGGAGTTCTACGCGATGGAAGGTTTGTCGCAGCTTTTGAAGACCGTCGAGCAGGTTCGGGCGCGGCAGAATCCCAGGCTGGATATCGAGGGCGTGGTGCTGACGATGCACGATAAACGCAATAATCTCAGCGACCTGGTTGCTGCCGATGTGCGGGCTGCGCTCGGGGCCCGGGTATTCGAAACGATGATCCCGCGGAATGTGCGCCTGTCGGAGGCGCCGAGCCACGGCGTGCCGGCGCTGCTCTACGACATGCGCTGTCCGGGGTCGGCCGCCTATATGGCGCTGGCTCGGGAAATGATGGAAACGGGCCGGAAAGCGGCCTGAGCTTTGGTCGGAGGGGGCGTATGGCGACAAGGAAAGCAGGGTTGGGACGGGGCCTTTCGGCGTTGCTGGAAGAAATGAGCTCGTCGCCGCCCGATATCGCGGGCGGCGACGCGAAATCGGCCAATCTGCTGCCGATCTCGATGATCGAGCCGAGCCCCAAGCAGCCGCGCCGGCATTTCGACGAAATCCTGCTGAACGAGCTGGCCGATTCGATCCGGATCAAGGGCGTGCTGCAGCCGATCCTGGTGCGGCCGGTCGGGGCCGGTCGTTACGAGATCGTCGCCGGCGAACGGCGCTGGCGCGCGAGCCAGATTGCCGGGCTGCACGAGATCCCGGTGATCATCAAGGCGTTCAGCGAAGCGGACGGGTTCGAGGCGGCGCTGGTGGAGAATATCCAGCGGAGCGATTTGAATGCGATGGAGGAAGCGTTCGGATACAACAGACTTATCAAGGACTTCGGCCACACGCAGGAGATGATTTCGGCGGTTACGGGAAAGGCCCGCAGCCATGTCGGCAATCTGCTTCGGCTGCTGGACCTGCCCGAGGATGTGCAGACGCTGGTGAAGATGGGGCTGTTGAGCCTGGGGCACGCCAAGGCCGTGCTGGCGGCGAAGGACCCGAGCGCGCTGGCGAAGGAAATCGCCGCGCGCGGACTGAACGTGCGCCAGGCGGAAGACGCCGCCCGCAAGAGCCATGTGGTGGCGGAACCCAGACGCCAGGTAACTCCGGTGCAGCGCCGCGACGCCGATCTGGAGGCGCTGGAGGGGCAATTGTCGGAAGTGCTGGGCCTCCCCGTCAGCATCGAAGCGCGCGGCAAGCGGGGGAGTGTGACGGTGAAGTTTTCGGATCTGGATCAGCTGGATTCGATCATCGCCAAGTTGCAATCCTAGGTAGCATAGATGGTGGTTGGCGGCCGGCCCCTCCTCCTCTCCCCGCTCGCGTTCCGCGAGTCGCCCTCTCCGCTGAAGGGAGAGGGAGTCATGCCCTGCACGCTTTCATCTGCGCCGGGTCCGGGCGGCCCGTGGGTTCGAAGACGGCCAGGTAATTGCCCTTGAGCGGGTGGAAGGCGACCTGGCGGTAGCCGGCGACGGCGAGTTCGCAGCGGAGCAGGCCGGGCGGGGTGCCGTGGCGGTCGGTGGTGCGGTCGGCGTCGAGGATGGCGACCCGGGCGTTCGGGGACAGGCTGTCGTGGAGGTGCCAGAGGAGGCCGAACGGGTCCTCGATTTCGTGATACATATGCACCATCAGTGCCAGGTCGGTGCTGGCGGCCGGCAGGCGCGTGTTGCCTGGGTCGCCCAGGATAAACTGCACATTGGGGAGGCCCGCCGATTGCACGCGCCGCTTCAATCGGTTGAGATAATCCGGAATGATATCATTGGCATAGACCATGCCGTCGGGCCCGACCCGGGGGCTGAGGCGGACGGTATAGTAGCCGGAGCCGGCGCCGATGTCTGCGACGTGCTGCCCCCGCCGCACATCGAGCAGGCGGAACACGTCGGCGGCCTCGCCCTCGGAATCGCGCGACTCCTCGTCCGACCAGCGATCGGAGACGATGCTGGACACCGGGCGGTCGGGGAGCGGGAAGCGCAGGGTGGCGGTGGCGCTGGCCGGGGGCGGCGCGGCGGGGGCGTCGTCGCAGGCGGAGAGGACCCCCAGGAGCATGGCAAGGGCGGCGATGAGGGCGGCGCGCATGACGGACAGGTCGGGGGACTTGGGGCCGGGGTCAAGGGGTTTGTGGGACCCGTGGTGCTTCGGCGGCAGGCCTGACACCCCTCCGGCCCTGGGGGCCACTTCGCCTTGCAGGGGAGGATCTTCTGCGGGGGCCTCTTACCGGGCGGCGGCCTTTTCTGTGGCGCGCAGGGCCCTCAGGAAGTTCCGGCCGGCGAGCTTGCGGAGATTTTCGTCGGTCCAGCCGCGACGGGCGAGCTCGGCGAACAGGGCGGGGTAGGTGCCGACGTTTTCCAGACCCCTGGGGAGATCCGGGATGCCGTCATAGTCGCCGCCGATGCCGACATGGTCGTGGCCGGCGACTTTCGCCGCATGATCGATATGATCCGCGACCATGGCGAGCGTCGAGACCGGTCGAGGGTTTGCGCGGTCCCATTCGGCCATCTTGTCGATGGCGGCGGCGTCCTTCCCCGCCACAAGGACATGGGCGTCGCGGCGCAGCTGCCAGTCGGTGCGGGCCTGGTCGATGAAGGCGGGCACGAAGGTGACCATGACGACGCCGCCGTTCTTCGCCAGCCGTACCAGCACATCGTCGGGGACGTTGCGCTTGTGGCTGGTCAGGGCTTTGGCGCTGCTGTGTGTGAAAATGACGGGCGCCTTCGTGACATCGAGCACCTGGTGCATGACGGCAGGCGAGACGTGGCTGAGATCGACCAGGATGCCGAGCCGGTTCATCTCGGCGATCATGGCGGCGGCGGCCGGCGCCATGCCGTTGAAGCGCGGGGTGTCGGTCGCGCTGTCGAACAGGCCGGTGTTGCGGCTGTGCGCCAGCGTCATGGAGCGGACGCCTTCGGCATGGGCGCGACGCAGCGTCGGGATATCGTCGTCGATCTGGTGCGCGCCTTCGAGCGCGAGGATGCCGGCGACCCGGCCTGCTTTCCAGGCGGCTTCGGCGGCATCCGCCGTGGTGACGGTCGCGAAGGTTTCGGGGTGGCGGGTGGCGAAGCTTTTCGCGATTTCGATCTGCTCGAACGTCTGCCGAACGGCGTCCGCCGGGGCGAGAGTCGCCGGGACATAGACCGACCAGAGCTGGATACCGAGCTTGCCCTGGCGGATCAGCGGGATGGAGGTGTGGCCGCGGCCGGCGGCCCCGGTGGCGAAGGCACTGGTGCTGGGGCCGACGGCGACCTTGTTGAGGTCCGCGGTCTTGGCACCTTCCAGGCCGTGCGCCAGCCTCAGCGCCCAGGGCCAGTCGTTATGGCCGTCTGCCAGCGGCGTTTCGGTCAGGATGCGGACGGCGCGGGCCTCCGGCGTTTCGGCGGGCTTTGCAGGTTGTGCCGTGACGCCCTGGGGAGCGCAGGCGGCGAGAAGCGCCAAGGTAAGGAAGAAAGTGCGCATGTCCGGTCCCGTTTCGATTACTGTGAGCGTTTTAAGTGATTGGATCGTTGATCCCATGGATGCAATCTTCTTGTGCGAGTCGAGGTGAGCACAAGCAAGAGGGAGATGCCATGAACGCCGAAACCAAGTGCCCGATGGGCAGCCGGGCCAGCCGGACCGCGATCGTCCGCAGCCTCTCCAACCAAATGTGGTGGCCGAACCGGCTGGACCTTTCGATCCTGCGGCAGCATTCGGAGTTTTCCGACCCGATGGGGCCGGATTTCGATTATGGCGCCGAGTTCCTGACGCTGGATCTGAAGGCGGTGAAGGCCGATATCTTCGCGCTGATGACCGACAGCCAGGACTGGTGGCCGGCCGACTATGGCCATTATGGGCCGCTGTTCATCCGCATGGCCTGGCACAGCGCCGGCACCTACCGGATCAGCGACGGTCGTGGCGGCGCGGGGCTGGGGACGCAGCGCTTTGCGCCGCTGAACAGCTGGCCGGACAACGGCAATCTGGACAAGGCGCGCATGCTGCTGTGGCCGGTGAAGCAGAAATACGGCCGCAAGCTGAGCTGGGCCGACCTGATGATTCTGGCCGGAAATTGCGCAATCGAGGCGATGGGCGGGAAGACCGCCGGGTTCGCCGGCGGCCGCGACGATGTGTGGGAGCCGCCGCAGGATATCTATTGGGGCCCCGAGGGCGAGTGGATGGGGGACGAGCGCTATACCGGCGACCGCGAGCTGAGCGACGGGCTTGGCGCGGTGCAGATGGGCCTGATCTATGTGAACCCGGAGGGGCCGAACGGCGTTCCGGACCCGCTGGCATCGGCCCGTGACATTCGCGAGACCTTTGCCCGGATGGCGATGAACGACGAGGAGACCGTGGCGCTGGTGGCGGGCGGGCACACGTTCGGCAAATGCCATGGCGCCGGCCCGGCAACGCATGTGGGGGCGCCGCCTGAGGGCGGCGACATCGAGGCGCAGGGGCTGGGCTGGCTGAGCACGCACGAGACCGGGATCGGGCTGCACGCGATCACCAGCGGGATCGAGGGCGCCTGGACCAACAATCCGATCGTGTGGGACAATGGCTATTTCGACAATCTGTTCCGCTGGGACTGGGTGCTGACGCGAAGCCCCGCGGGGGCGCACCAGTGGACGCCTTCGAACCCGGAAGCGCAGGGGACGGTGCCGGACGCGCACGACCCGAACCGCCGGCATGCGCCGATCATGACGACGGCCGACATGGCGATGCGGATGGACCCGATCTATGGGCCGATCTCGAAACGGTTTCACGAGAACCCGGACCAGCTGGCGACCGCGTTCGCGGAGGCCTGGTACAAGCTGACGCACCGCGACATGGGGCCGCCGGCGCGGTTCCTGGGCGCCGAAGTGCCGGCCGAGCGGCGAATCTGGCAGGACCCGGTGCCGCCGGTGGATCACCCGCTGATCGAAGCGGCCGACATCACCCGGCTGAAGGCGGACATCCTGGCGACCGGGCTTTCGGTCTCGCGGCTGGTGACGACGGCCTGGGCTTCGGCCTCGACCTATCGCGGATCGGACAAGCGGGGCGGGGCCAATGGCGCGCGAATCCGGCTGGCGCCGCAAAAGGACTGGGCGGTGAACGAGCCGGCCGAGCTGGCGGTGGCGCTGGCGAAGCTGGAGGGCGTGCGCAACATGTTCAACGCCTCCGCTTCGGGCGGCAAGCGGGTGTCGCTGGCCGATCTGATCGTGCTGGGCGGCTGTGCGGCGGTGGAGGAAGCGGCTCGGACAGCGGGGCAGGATGTGAGCGTTCCGTTCTCGCCCGGCCGGACCGATGCGACCGAGGAGCAGACCGATGCGCACAGTTTTGTGCCGCTGGAGCCGACGGTGGACGGGTTCCGCAACTATACCAGCGGCGCGCCGAGCCGGTCGGCCGAGGAACTGCTGGTGGACCGGGCGCATCTCCTGACCCTGACGGCCCCGGAGATGACCGTTCTGGTGGGGGGCCTGCGCGTGCTGGGGGCCAATGTGGGCGGCGCGAAAGCGGGGATGTTCACCGACCGGCCCGGGCAGCTGACCAACGATTTCTTCGTCAATCTGCTGGCGGCGAGCACGGGCATGAAGTGGACGGCGAGCGAGCGGGACGGCGGCACCTATGTGGCGACCGACCGCAAGACCGGCGAGGAAGTGTGGGCGGGGACCCGGGTGGACCTGATCTTCGGGTCGAATTCCGAACTGCGGGCGCTGGCGGAGGCCTATGCGACTGAGGATGCCGGCCCGGTGTTCGTGAAGGCGTTCGTGGCGGCCTGGGCAAAGGTGATGAACCTGGGGCGGTTCGACCTGGCGCATTGAGGGCTGGAGACCCTGGCGCCGGTGCGCCGGGGTCCGATCAGGTTGCGAGACAAGTTTACTGGCACTCAGGATTCATTGCCGACGCCGTCAGACC
>JANPJJ010000104.1:0-6664 GCA_031425455.1 Sandaracinobacter sp.
GTCGCCTGCCCCGGCTGCTACCCGACCGCCGCGCTGCTGGCACTGTTGCCGCTGGCGGACGCCGGCCTGATCCGCCCCGTCAACATCGGCATCAACGCGCTGTCCGGCGTCTCGGGGGCCGGGCGCGGGCTGAAGGAAGCCAATCTCTTTCCGGAAATCGCGGAGGCTGTCGCGCCCTATGCCGTGGGTCGGCACCGCCACATGCCCGAGATCGAGCAGGAGCTGGCAAAGGCGTTCGGCCGCGAGGTGACAATCAGCTTTACGCCGCACCTCGTTCCGATGAACCGCGGCGAGCTGGAGACGATCACGGTGGAGCTGGCCGACGGGCGAAGCGTTGCCGATCTTCGCGCCCGCCTCGCCGGTCGCTATGCCGGCGAGCCGTTCGTTCACCTGCTGCCCGAAGGCATCGCGCCTGCCACCCGGATGGTGCGTGGCTCCAACCACATGGTCGTCAATGTCTTTGCCGACCGCATACCGGGCCGGGCGCTGGTGATTGCCGCCATCGACAATCTTGTGAAGGGCTCGTCGGGGCAGGCGATCCAGAACATGAACCTGATGTTCGGCCTTGCCGAGACCATGGGCCTCGAAGCCGCTCCGCTGTTCCCGTGAGCGCGCCCGGCACGATCGAGACCGAGCGGCTGATCCTGCGGCCCTGGACCGAAGCCGACCTGCCGGTGCTTCGCAGCTTTGCCCTGGACCCGGTGCTGATGCACCATTTCGGCCGCCCCGAACTGGTGGACGACAGCGAAGAGCGGCTCGGGCGGATGCAGCGGTTCCAGCGCGAGCACGGCTTCAGTTTCCTGGCCGTGATGCGTCGGGCCGATGGCGCCATCATCGGCAATGTCGGCCTGAAGCCGCTCACCATCCCCTGGCCCGAGCCGACCGACATCGAGATCGGATGGCTGCTGCGGCAGGATTGCTGGGGGCAGGGCTATGCCCGCGAAGCCGCCGAGCCGATGCTTGGCGTGGGCCTCACGCGGGCGCCGCGTGTGATCGCCATCACGGCAGCCGGCAACAGCGCGAGCCGGACGTTGATGGTGCGGCTGGGCATGGTCCATCTGCCCGAGCTGGACTTCGATCATCCCGACGTCGTCCCGGGCCATGTCGCCCGGCCGCATGTGACCTATGTGAAGCGCAGGGTTTGAGAACGCCGATGTTCGAGACGGAGCGCCTGATCCTTCGCGCCTTCCGGGAGGAGGACCGCGAGCCCTGGGCGGCGATGAACGCTGACCCGGAAGTCATGCAGCATTTTCCGGCCACGCTGAGCCGGGAAGAAGCCGATGGCGTGATCGAGCGCGTGAACGCGAAGATTGCGGCCACCGGCGTCGGCTTCTGGGCTCTGGAGCGCCGCGCCGACCGCATGTTCCTGGGGTTCGCCGGGCTCAATCCCATCACCTACGAAATGCTGCCGATCTTCGGCCAGTGGGAAGTCGGCTGGCGGCTCGCGCGTCATGCCTGGGGGCAGGGCTATGCCAGCGAGGCGGGGCGGTTCGCGCTGGACCATGGCTTCGACGTGATGGGGCTCGACCGGATCATCGCCTACACAGCGCGCGGCAACACGCCTTCGCAGGCCGTGATGCAGCGGCTCGACATGCGGCGCGTGCCAGAGATGGACTTCGAGCATCCGTCGGTTCCGCCGGGCCACCCGGCGCGGCCGCACATTGTCTGGGTGAAGGACGCCTGATGCCGCTGCATCCCTTTGCCGGCCGATCGCCGCGGGTGGACCCCACCGCCTGGGTCGCACCCGGCGCGCAGGTGATCGGCGATGTGGAACTGGGGCCGGGTGCAAGCATCTGGTACAATGTGGTGGTTCGGGGCGATGTGATGCCGGTCAGGATCGGGGCGCGCTCCAACATCCAGGACGGGTCGATCGTGCATGTTACCCGCCGGCTTGCGGCAACGTTGATCGGCGAGGATGTGCTGGTCGGCCATCTGGCGATCGTCCACGGCTGCACCCTGATGGACCGCAGCTTCGTCGGCCTCGGTGCCATCGTGATGGACGGCTGCGTGATCGAGCCCGAAGGCATGCTGGGTGCAGGCGCTCTGCTTTCGCCGGGCAAGCGCATCGGGGCCCGGGAGCTGTGGCTGGGCCGGCCGGCGAAGCTGGTTCGGCTGCTGAGCGACGAGGAACTGGCGCGCAACGCGGCGGGGGCGGACGGCTATGTCGAGCTGGCGCGCCTGCACCGTGTGGACGGGGGGGCGGACGGGGGGGCGGACGGCGGGTGAGGATCGGGGGCGGGAAGCTGTCGGTCGGGCTTCCGGCAGCCCCGCTGAGGCGGGCAAAGCCCGCCCGGCGCGGGCCTGCCGGAACCCGCCGGCCATCCCTCCGGCGAGTCTGCGGATCAAGCCTCCGGCTTGACCGCAGCCGCCTGCGAAAATGGTCGGAGCGACAGGATTCGAACCTGCGACCTCCAGACCCCCAGTCTGATGCGCTACCAGGCTGCGCTACGCTCCGACGTGGCGGGGGGCTTAGGGCAGCGGGTGGTGGATGGCAAGCGCGGTCGCGACAGGATTGCCGGCTTCGCCGTCGTCTCCGGCAGCAAGCTGCCTCCGGCACGAACCTGCAACCTCCACACCCCCAGTCTGATGCGCCACCGGGCTGCGCTACGCGCCGACGAGGGACGGGCCGCGGGCAATGGCTCCGGTGATCGCAAGCGAATCCCTTCGGGTCTGCGATCTCGCGCTGGCACGCGGCGGGCGGCTGCTCTTCGAAGACTTGTCTTTCGACCTGCACAGCGGGGATGCCCTTGTCGTGACAGGACCGAACGGGGCGGGAAAGTCGTCGCTGCTGAGGGTTGTTGCCGGGTTGCTGGAGCCGACGGGCGGAACGCTGCAGAACCCGTTCACGACGGCGCTCTTGGGCAGCGACCCCGCGTTGAAGCCGGACCGGACGGTGGCGAGCGAGCTGGCATTCTGGGCCGGGCTGGATGGGGCGACCGCAGGCGCCGTGGCTGCCGCCGCCGACGCCATGGCTGTCACCGCGCTGCTCAAGTTCCGCTGCGGCCAGCTGTCGTCAGGCCAGCGCCAGCGTGTCGCCATCGCGCGCACCATCGCCAGCGGCGCATCGCTCTGGCTGCTGGACGAGCCGACCGGGGCGCTCGATGCCGCTTCCGAAGGCCGGCTGCTGAAGGCCGTCGCGGCGCACCGCGCGTCGGGCGGCCTGGTGATCGCAGCCACGCACGCGCCGCTGGCCTTCCCCGATGCCGGGCTGCTCGCGCTATAGCTCGGCCGGGTCGCTTGTGAACATGATCGTCAGCCAGCGCTCGGGTCCCTCGCCGCCGATTTCGTCGCCGATCTCGGCCCGCAGCCCGTCGAAATGCCGCACCGTCTGCGGCGGATAATCCAGCGGCACCAACACGCTCACCTCGATAAAGCGCGCCCGGCCCACCTTTGAGACATAGCTTTCGAACCCGCCAAAGCCGTGCCGATCAACGAAGGCCTGCACCACGTCGCGCACTTCGCGGTCGAGGCCGGCCGGGGCTTCCTCGAAAATCTCCGCGAAGGTCCGCCGCACTTCCGCCAGCGGGACCGGCAGCAGCGCCAGAGAGAGGATCGCCAGCACCAGCGGATCGATATAGGGGATCAGATGATCGAGCCTGGTATCCTGCATCAGCCAGGCGGCGCCGAACGCGATCAGCAGCGCGCCCGTGATCAGGCCGGACATCAGCCAGCCATGCACTTCCAGCCGCACCAGCTCCGATTGCAGCCGATCGTTCTGGCGCCGGATGTAGAACCAGATTGAAAAGCACAGCGCCGTGACGATGGCAGCATAGAGCAGCGCCGGGCCCAGCGAGGGCTCGTTGCCGCCGGACATCAGCTGCTGCACGGCGTTCACCAGCGCATAGCCGATCAAGAGGATCAGCACCGATGCCTTGAAGCCCAGCACCAGCGGCTCCAGGTGCCAGAAGCCGAACTGGTAGCGCCGCGTGCCCTCGCTGGCGACGAGCTTGGCCACCGCGATCATCAGCACGGTGACGGCGGCATCGATCCCCGAGAACAGCCCATCGAAGATGATCGCGAACGAGCCGGTCCAGAGCCCCAGCACGACGCCGAGCACCGCGACAGCGGCGGTTGCATAGATGGAAACGCGGAGCAGCCGGACTTCGAACGCGCTGCGCAGCCGCCAGGCCCGCGCCACGCTCTCGAACGCTGCCATTATTGCGATCGGCCTGACGGCCGACGCGCCGTCGCGCTTGCGGCCTTCACCGGCACGTTCATCATGCCGAGTGCAGAAAGTGCATCACGTCGCCGTCCTGCACCACATAGCTTTTTCCTTCGGCCCGGAGCTTGCCATGTTCGCGCGCCCCGGCCTCGCCATTGAACGCCAGATAATCGGCATAGGCAATCGTCTCGGCGCGGATGAAGCCCCGCTCGAAGTCGCTGTGGATGGCGCCCGCCGCGTTCGGTGCGGTGGCACCGCGTTCCACCGTCCAGGCGCGGGTTTCCTTGGGGCCGGCTGTGAAGAAGGTGAGCAGGTGGAGGAGATCGTAGCCGGCGCGGATGATCCGCGTCAGGCCGGTTTCCGACAGGCCCAGCTCGGCCAGGAAGTCGCCGCGCTCGTCTGCGGGCATGGTGGCGATCTCGGCCTCGATCGCAGCCGAAATCACGACCGCGCCGGCGCCCTGCGCCTTCGCCATCGCCTGCACCCGGGCCGATTGGGCGTTGCCGTCGGCGGCCGACGCCTCCTCCACGTTGCAGATATAGAGGACGGGCTTTGCCGTCAGCAGTTGCGCCTGCGCCAGGTGCCGGGCCTCGTCGGGGTCGGCGGCCCTGGCCAGCCGGGCCGGCTTCCCCTCGCGCAGCAGGTCGAGCGCCTTTTGCAGTACGGTCGCAGCTGCCTTGGCGTCCTTGTCGCCGCCCTGGCCCTTCTTGAACAGCGTCGGCACGCGCCGCTCCAGGCTTTCGAGGTCGGCAAGCATCAGCTCGGTCTCGACCGTCTCGGCGTCGGCGACGGGGTCGATCCGGCCCTCCACATGGGTGATGTCGTCGTCCTCGAAGCAGCGCAGCACATGGACGATGGCGTCGACTTCGCGGATGTTGGCGAGAAACAGGTTCCCGAGGCCTTCGCCCTTCGACGCGCCCCGCACCAGGCCCGCGATGTCGACGAAGCCGAGCTGGGTTTCGATGATCTTGGCCGACCCGGCGATCTTGGCGATTCGCTCTAGCCGTTCGTCGGGCACGCCGACGTTCCCGACATTGGGTTCGATGGTGCAGAAGGGATAATTGGCGGCCTGCGCCGCCGCCGTTTCGGTCAGCGCATTGAACAGCGTGGATTTGCCGACGTTGGGCAACCCGACAATCCCGCAGCGAAATCCCATCTCAAATCTCTCCCGACGGCCCCTGGAGCCGCTTTGTCATGCGGATGACCGGCAGCAACAGTCCGCCGGGCAGTGTCTCGGCATAGCGGCGCTCCGCCTGCCAGCCGCGACGGCTATAGAGGCGTTCACCCGCCGGTGTCGCGACCATTTCCGCATGGGTGAAGCCCGCATCCGCGGCGGCGGCCTCGCAGGCTGCGAGAATTCGGCTGCCGAGCCCCTGCCGGGCGAATTCCGGGTCGACGAAAAACGCCCGAACCTTTGCTGCATCGCGGCCGGCAATCGCCCTGTGCAGCGTGTCCCCGTGCCCGTCGCCGCCATAGGCTTTGGCGCGGAAGCTCCAGCCACCGCAAGCAACGGGGCGGTCGTCCCGTTCGATCAGGAAGTAGGTCCCGTCGTCGATGAGCTGCCGGTCGAGCCCGAAGGCGGTCCCGATGGCGATATCCAGCACGTCGGTCGGATAATCGTCGGCCTGCAACGCCCGGGCCGACCGGGCGATCAGGCCGGCGAGGGCGTCGCTGTCCGCGTCTGTCGCTCTGCGCAGCCGATCCGCCACGTCAGTCTGCCTGCTGGCGCAGCGCAAGGTCGTTCATGAAGCGCGCGTCCTCGCCCGCCGCCAGCAGCGGCGCAAGGGCGGCCATGTCGCCCAGGAGGTCGGCGAGCGGTGCCATCTCGGCCTTGGCCCAGTTTCCCAGCACATGCGACGTTACCCGATCCTTATGGCCGGGATGGCCGATCCCGATGCGGACGCGGCGAAAGTCCTCTCCCACATGCGCTGCGGTGGAACGGATGCCATTGTGCCCGGCCGCGCCGCCACCGATCTTTACCCGCACCCGGAACGGATCGAGGTCGAGCTCGTCGTAGAACAGGGTCAGCGCTTCGGCGCCCACCTTGAAGAAGCGCAGCGCCTCGCCGACTGCGCGCCCGCTCTCGTTCATGAACGTCATCGGCTTCAGCAGCAGGACCTTGTCGCCGCCAAGCCTTCCCTCTGCCGTGAGCGCCTGGAAGCGCGACTTCCACGGTCCGAAACCATGGGATGCAGCGATCGCGTCGACAGCCATGAAACCGACGTTGTGGCGATGCAGGGCATATGCCGGGCCGGGATTGCCCAGCCCGGCAAAGACCAGCATCGATCAGGCGGCTTCTGCTGCTTCTTCGCCGTCCGCGGCATCGCCCTGGCTCTTCAGCCCGGACGGCGCGACGATGGTGGCGATAGTGAAGTCGCGTTCGATCACGGTCTTCACGCCGGGCGCCAGCTTCACGACCGAGACATGGATCGAATCGCCGACATCGAAGCCGGTCACATCCACGACGATATCGTCGGGGATGCTGTCGGCCGGGCACTTCAG